>CAXTEW010000069.1:0-1913 GCA_964243175.1 uncultured Acidobacteriaceae bacterium | reverse complement strand
CGCCAAAGCTGTTGGGCTCGTAGTTCAGCATGCTGCCGCCGTTGCCGTCAAAGCGCATGGAACCGTCGCGGTTGTAGTTCATCACCGGGCACTTCGCGGCATTCACCGGAAGTGTCTCGTAGTTGGTACCAATCCGGTAGCGGTGCGCGTCCGGGTAGCTGACCAGGCGGGCCTGCAGCATCTTGTCCGGCGAGTAGCCCATGCCCGGCACAACATTGACCGGGTTGAAGGCAGCCTGCTCGACATCTTGGTGATAGTTCAAGGGATTGCGGTTCAGCTCGAGCTCGCCAACCTCGATGAGGGGGAACTCGCCATGCGGCCACACCTTGGTCAGGTCGAAGGGATCAAATTGGGTGTAGTTGAACGCCTGCTCTTCACCCATCACCTGGATATAGGCGGTCCACTTCGGAAAGTCACCCTTCTCGATGGAGTGGAACAGGTCGCGCTGCGAGTAATCCGGATCCGACCCCGCCAACTCCCCCGCACGCTTGGGGTGCATGTTCTTGATGCCCTGCTTGGTCTTGAAGTGCCACTTCACGTAGACCAACTCGTCCTGCTCATTGATCAGCGAGAAGGTGTGGCTGGCGTACCCGTTCATGAAGCGATACCCGTCGGGAATGCCGCGGTCCGAGAACAGGATCGTTACCTGGTGCAGCGACTCGGGCGAAAGCGACCAGAAATCCCACATCATCGTCGCCGACTTCAGGTTGGTCTGCGGCTCACGCTTCTGGGTGTGAATGAAGTCGCCGAACTTGAGAGGATCCCGGATAAAGAAGATCGGGGTGTTGTTGCCGGTCATATCCCAGTTTCCTTCTTCGGTGTAGAACTTCACCGCGAATCCGCGGGGATCGCGCGCCGTATCGGCAGAACCCTTTTCCCCACCCACGGTCGAGAAGCGGGCAAAGGTTTCGCAGGTGTTGCCAACCTGGGAGAAGAGCTTCGCCTTGGTGTACTTCGAGATATCGTTGGTCACCGTGAACTTACCGAAGGCGCCGGAGCCCTTGGCGTGCACGACCCGCTCCGGGGTGCGCTCACGATTGAATTGCGCCATCTTCTCGAACAGAAGATAGTCCTCCATCAGCACGGGGCCGCGGCGGCCTGCCGTGAGGGAGTTTTGGTTGTCGCCCACAGGGCGGCCATTGTTGAGGGTAAGAACAGGGCTGGGCTTGGACGCGCCAGCATCTACCTGGTGAGCGTCATTACTGCCATTGCCAATTGCCATAGATAAAACTCCTCTTCAATAACTTCTATCACAGGGTCGGGCTGCAGAGGATGAACACTTCTGTGCATATCCTGCTCGCCTCGGCTCCGGCCATCGTGCCCCGTCCTACACACACCCGAGCCTCCCGGAGGCTCAAGCCCCGTGACCGCTCATCCAGCGATCCAGCAGCGTCTGCGCGCAGCGGGCGCCGCAGAGGTGCCGCACCTCCGCCGCATGGGACAAGGCACCGTTCCAGCCGGTCATCTTCAGCATGGGCTCACCAATCGATGCAGGCTCACCCGCCGTGGTGCCCATCCATGCGAGCCACCAGTTGCCGCCGGTCTCTCCCTTGGCATTGCCGCACACGTCACAGTGGTATGTCTCAGTCCAGCTCATCGTTGCACTCTCGGCTTGCGGCTTCGCAGGTTCGGACATGCAATCTGCCCGGCGCCGCGATCCGCTGCCGCGGCATACCGCGCACCCGCTTCGTCCGGCGACCGCTTACCTGCGAACAGTAGCACAAGCCCTGCTGCTCCATGGCTGCCAAGGCCTGGCCAATTGCACCGGCGGCACCTTTCGCTGCGGTCCGCTTCTGTGCAAGCAACAGTCAACCCACTTCGAGAGTAGCCATGGGAGTGTTGACACCAACGATCGCAACCAGCGGGTAGCCAAGGTCTTTCCAGCCATCGAAGCCGCCCAGCAATGGCCGCAC
>CAXTEW010000068.1:0-11630 GCA_964243175.1 uncultured Acidobacteriaceae bacterium | reverse complement strand
CCAGTCCGCCGGGATCGACGCGATCTATCTTCCCCTGCACACCACCTCTGTCGAGGACCTGATGGCCGTGGTACGTGGGCTGCCGCTTGCCGGGCTCAGCGTCACCATGCCCTGGAAAGTGAAGCTCGTGCCCGAGCTGGACGGCATGGACGAGCAGGCACAGGCGATCGGTGCGGTGAACACGGTGGTACGTCGTGAAGAGCCGGGAGGCGGGAGCGAGTTGTGGGGCGCCAATACGGACATCGCCGCGATCGTAGAGCCGCTTGCCCGGCGACTCGACCTCCGTGGAGCGCGTGTCCTGTTGCTGGGTGCCGGCGGCGCTGCCCGGGCTGCCGCGCTTGGGCTATGCCAGGCCGGCGCGGAGGTCTCTATCCGCAACCGCGGTGCGGCGGCGGCCGAGCAGCTCGCCCTGGATACCGGGGCGCGCGTGGCCGTGCCCGGCGAGCCTGGCGTCTATGACGTCGTGGTAAATGCCACGCCGGCGGGTATGCTTGGCCATGAGCAACTAAACCTGGCGGACGCAGCGCTGCTGCGGGGAACACGGGTGGTGTTCGAGATGGTGTACCGCCCGGCGGACACCCCGCTCACCCGGCTGGCAGCGTCGCTGGGCATTGATGTGATTCGCGGCCTGGAGATGTTTCTAGCCCAGGGCGCTCGCCAGTGGGAGCTATGGACTGGCCGCGCCGCCCCCATGGCCGTGATCCAGCAGGCAGTAGAGGCGGCTCTCGCGCAGCAGGCGTGAGTCGATGCAGGAAGGAGTCATGCGCATGGCAAAGTACGACGCAGTGGACCGTTTGATGAGCCAGGCAACCGCCCCGGCACCGCCGAAGGAGGCTGGCCCGCAAGGTGGAGGGACCAGCAAGCCCGGAGCTCTGCCCGTGTCTGCTAACGACGCGGAGTCGGTACTGGAGGCACGGGTTAGCGCCGGCGAGCGGGGTGTGCCTCCAGTGCTGCCTCCTTTAGAGGCGCGCACGGAGCCAGACACCACGGCACTCGCGACATCCCAGGTCTCAAGCGGGGAGCGTGGACGGCAGATCCTGGGCGCGCTGCGACCCTTTCTCCCGGCAGTGAGCGGTGCGCTGCGCATGGTTGATCACGGAGCAGTGCAGGCGGTAGCCCGCTTGCTGCCGCTGCTGGGCAGCGTGGCTGCAGGGAAAGCGGCCCAGCCGCAGTCCGCGCCAGGCGTCGCGCCGGAGCAGCCATCGCAGCTTGCGGCGCTGCTCGCGGCCAGCGACAAGCGGCACAAGGATCTGGCCGAGGAACTCAACACCCTGAAGACGCAAGGCAGCGCGCAGGATGAGCAACTGCGACGGCTGCGCGATGGCCTGGAACGGACGGTTGCGGAACAGGGTGCAATCGCCCACCTGGCCCATCAGCTGGCGGATCGGTCCCGACTGCTGACAGCCGTGGTCCTGATCCTGCTCATGCTCGCCGTGACGAACATCATCCTGCTCTGGATCTTCATGCACCGCTAGAGTTGTTACTGGAACCTGACCTGGCAGCGGCTTCGAGCGCCCCCTCTGCTATTGCATATAAGTGCATGAGAAATCAAGGTAGAAACACGAGCGGGAGCTCCGGAAACCGGAGTGTAAACACGTAATTGAGTTACAACGGAAGGGGCATTTTTTCCATTGCCAATGGTTACCAGCGAACGCTAGGATGCCACCACTTGCTGAAAGATGCTGCGCGACCGACGGGACCAGTCCGCGGGTCGCTTCGGGACAAGAAGCTGCACCGAACCAGTGTTTTTCCATCTGACCGGAACACTAGCCTACGGAGTACCCCAACATGGCGTGGTATGCCTACTGTGTAACCGAGAAACAAGCCTTCCCTGAATTGCTGAGACATAGGAAACCCGTACCGCTGGAATCAGTGACGGGAATCGACGGCAACCAGGTCTTCCTCTACCCAGCCAGCGACCTCGCAGTACTCGTCTCCGAACACATTCCCTCGGAAAATCCCTCCCAGCAAAACGCCAAGGATCATGCACGCGTCATCGCGGACTGCTTCAAGGTCTCCACTGTGCTGCCGTTTCGCTTCGGCACCATCTTTGCCAACGATGAGCTGCTGCGCCGCTCGATCCGCTCCAACCAGCGGCACTTCCTGTCCAACCTGGAATCGCTGCATGGCAAGTGCGAGATGCATATGAAATTGACGCTGGAGGACTGCTGTCGTGAGCAGCTGAAGGAGATGATGGTCGCGGGCAGCGCAGGCAGCCCGACGTACCTGAGCGATCTCCGGGAGTCGGCGACCCGGCACCGGGAGCGGCAGACCCGCGCCCGTTCCCTGGCCACCCAGCTCAATCGTATGTTCTCGCCGCTCGCTGAGGAGATCAGCTGCAAGCGACTGGAGTCCGGCAAGATGCAGCTGGACGTGAGCCACCTCATCACGCCCCGGCTGGTCGAGCGCTACCAGAACAAGTTCCAGACAGCTCGCGAGCAGATGCGCGACTGCCAGCTGCAACTCTCCGGGCCATGGCCGCCCTACCACTTTGTCCATAGCCTGACCCGCACGGCCGCTCCAGCACCGCCGATCGTGGCCCAGCCGCGAGCCATCGCCTAGAGCTGCCGGCGGGGGTCAGCACAATTGATGGGAAAGCAGCAGAAAGGCGACCCTCTTCCCGGGTCGCCTTTCTGCTGCTCCACACGATCGATGGTCGTTCTCATTCCCGATCTTCACCGCCCACCGGCGCTTCCGGCGTCTCGGCGATCAAGGGTTGGGTTGTTTGCGGCCCAGGATCAGCGCGTCTTCACTTCGTCGTCGGATTTCCCCGGCGTGATCGACCTTCCGCCAGAACGCCTGGAAGTAGTCCACGGCCGACAGGATCGAAATCAGCGCCATGAAATAGATCGCCGCCATCGCGATCGAATCCAGTGGGATCACAAACCAGCCGATGTGCCAGACGTGCCACTGGTGGTCGAGAACCGCGGCTATGACAGAGACAATCTGGATGACGGTTTTCAGCTTTCCCAGGTCGCTGGCCGGGATGGTGAAGCCTTCCGAGCTGGCGATTGATCGAAGCCCGCTGACCAAGAATTCGCGACCGATCACTACTGTCGCGATCCAGGGCTTCACGATATGGGGGTTGTACTGTACCAGGGCGATGAAAGCGGCAGTTACCAGCAGCTTGTCAGCGAGGGGGTCGAGCAGCATGCCGAGCGTCGTCACCTGGCCCCGCTTGCGTGCCAGGTAGCCATCCACACCATCGGTGACAAAGGAAAGCAGGAAGAAAACGGAAACACACGCTTCCTGAGCACCAGGCCTCGCCCGCAAAGGGAAGTGGGGCGACAGCAGCCAGATCAGCAGCGGAACGCAGAGGATGCGGCTTGTCGTGATGGAGTTAGGAAGATTCACACGCGTCGCGCTGGAGCCTGAGGGGTACCGCCCGGCTAGGGCGCAAGTTCATTATGCACCAGCCTCCGCGGCTCTTCGGTCGAGGCAGAAGCCACTCGCCCGCCGCCCGGGGATGGCGCGAAGGCACAGTCGACACCGACTTCGTGAGGAATTGGCCTCCAGCCGAACGAACTTCAGCTCATGCGAGGAACGCAGCCACGGCCCTCCACGCAGACCAGGTTTGAACCCATGCCGCGTGCCTGGTCGAGTGCCTGCACAGCACAATCGATCAACTTTTCGCGCGGCGTGCCGCGTTTCGCGCGCATGCTGGCCGCGCCCACTGTCACGGTCGCGCTGTGACGCTTCTGGCCGGAGAATAGCGCCATATCCTCGACACAGCCCCGAAGCCGCTCCGCAATCTGGGTCGCACCGTCTGTGCCAACGCCAGGCAGCATGACGACATAATGTTGATTGTCGAAACGAGCCACCATGTCATCGGAGCGACGCAGGCCTTCCTTGAGCAGCCCGGCGACCTGGGTCTGGAGCATTTCAGAGAACTTGAAGCCGAGATCACGCTTCTGCTCGGCGAAGTTATCGATCGAAAAGAACAGCAGGGCGACCGAGTTACGGCGCGCCGTGGCCTGCTCCCAAGCCGCACGAAAGCGCATGTCGAATGCCAGGCGGTTCGCCACGCCTGTTTCCGGATCCAGGTGCCGGACCTCATCGCTCTCGGCCGCGGTGACGGGTACGCCGGCGAACGCGGCCTTGCGCACCAGTAGGAAGTCCCTGCGGGCCTCATTATCCCGCACCGCCGCGAAGACAACCAGCAGCGCCCCGGCGAAAAAAGGCGCCCAGAAAGACTCAAGGATGATCGGCAGCCCGACTGTGCGCAGCGCGGGGCCCATCAGCAGGCAGGCTGCGTCGGCCAGCAGTGCCGCAGACACCGCAAAGCTGGTCCACTGCCGAGGCAGCGAAGTAAGCCAGCCCAGCAGGAGCATCAGCACGGCGATTCCGCTTTGCATCGGCAGCAGTTGCTCGGCACGGGCAAACGGCACGCCCGCGAGCAGCGCCACTACGAGCCCCGTGTTGAAGCACACCAGGAAGAAGCGGCCGCGATCTTTCTTGCGATAGGCGGCGGGCAACAGCAGCAGTGCCACCAGCAGCAGGGTGACCGGGCCGCCACGCACCGCGAATGTCCGGGGCGAGAGAGACAGGAAGTAGCGCTCCGCGATCAGAAGGCCGTGGAACACGACGCCTGCTCCCAGCAGGGCAGCAGGCGTACCGCCGGTCGGCACCGCCGACTGCAACTCGGCAAACTCGGTCTCTAACTCGGAAGGAAACAGTGTGGATCGTGTGGGGGCCGCGGGGATTCCGGCTACCGTGGTCTTCGAGGAGTCGGGTGTATATGTTTCGAACATGGAGCCCCTATCGGCGCCTTAAAGGATCGCGAGAGCTGCGAACTACAGAGTGCCCCGGCCGCGTTCCCATTTTTGCATGGTAGTCACGCTGCCAGTGCCGGCAGTGAAGGCAATGCCTCCACTTCGTATTACGGGAGTACCAGGGATCAGCGACGCAGTGAGCCTCTACTATCCGCCTCTAGTTACAGCCATACGGTGCGCATATTAACGGCTCCCTGCTTAGTCGGGAAGCCTGGAATTCATGCGCTGCACCTTGCCCCAGTACGTAGCCGCGAGGCCGGTGACGCTATCTTTTCAGTCGTTCCCGGGCTGCGCGAAACGTCCGCCAGGAGCCTGGCCGGCCTCGATTGCAGCCGGGATTGCACCCTTACCTGCGCAAGGTACACCGCGCTCGCAAACTTCGTCTGTACTCTTCTCTCGCGATCTACTCAGGCATAGATGCCACGTTGCTTGATCGCGTACGCAACCCGGTCCATGGCCAGCATGTATGCGGCGATCCGGTTGTTGACGTCATGCGCTTCGGCGTAGCGAACTACATCGTCAAAGCTGGCCACAAGGATCGCTTCCAGCTCCTCGTTTACTTTGTCTTCCTTCCAAAAGTAGCCCTGCCGGTCCTGGACCCACTCAAAATAGGACGCGGTTACGCCGCCCGCGTTGGCCAGAATGTCGGGGATGATGAACACACGCTTCTCGGCCAGGATCTCGTCAGCAACCGCGGTGGTGGGCCCGTTTGCGCCCTCGGCGATGATGCGCGCCTGGATCCGGTCTGCATTGCGGCTGGTGATGACGTTTTCCATGGCGGCCGGGATCAGGATCTCGCACTCGGTGGTCAGCAGCTCGTCCGGATCCGCCGCCTCGGCACCGCGGAATCCAAGGATGGTGCCGTTGCGCAGGCGATGCTCTGCCAGCGCGTGGATATCAATGCCATGCGCATTGAAAAGCCCGCCGTCGTACTCGGCGATGCCGGTGATCCTGTAGCCGGCCTGCATCATGAGCCGGGCTGCATTCGAGCCCACATTGCCAAAGCCCTGCAGGATGACCCGGCAGCCTTCGCGCGGCATCTCGAGGAAGCGCAGCGCTTCATCGCAGACCGTGCGAACGCCGCGCCCCGTGGCCTCGCGCCGGCCTCGGGAGCCGCCGATATTGAGCGGCTTGCCGGTCACCACGCTGGTGACTGTCTGCCCCTTGTGCATGGAGTAGGTATCCATGATCCATGCCATGGTCTGCTCGTTGGTGCCCAGGTCGGGCGCCGGCACATCCTTCTCCGGCCCGATAAAGTCCATGATTTCGGCGGTGTAGCGGCGGGTCATCCGCTCCAGCTCGCCCTGCGACATCGTGCGGGGGTCACAGATCACGCCGCCTTTCGCACCGCCAAACGGGATGTTGACGACCGCGCATTTCCAGGTCATCCAGCTGGCCAGCGCCCGCACCTCGTCCAGCGTTACGTCCGGTGCGTAGCGGATGCCGCCCTTGCCTGGGCCGCGCGCCTGCGAGTGCTGCACCCGGTAGCCGGTAAACACCTCGAAGCGTCCATCGTCCATCTGCACCGGGAAGTGCACAATGATCTCCCGCGAAGGCTGCCGCAGCACCTTCCAAATGCCGTCATCGAGGTTGAGCTTGCGGGCCGCATAGTCAAAACGGGCCGCCTGTGCTTCCCACGGATTGATTTCCTGTTCCAGCGATACAGTGGTTGCCATACTTCTTCTCTCCGCCGTTGCGCTGCCAGAAAGGGCAGCACAGCGGCCAAACGTCCCCGAGTATAGGCCCAGCGCCCGGGAGCGGCAACCTGCCGGGCAACATAGTTGGTGCCCCGGGAACCCATCGGTCATCAGGGCAACTGCCAGCACGCGCCTGGCCGGTTCCGCAAGGGGGCCGGCGCGGGATGACGATGCCCGGCCGGCCGCCATTTACCATCAGCGAAGACGACGATGCCTGATGCTCCGTATACCCAGCTGCCTGCTTCTGAACCATCCCGCGAGCGCTTTCTTGAGCTTGCGCGGACGCACACCCTTGTGCCGCTCTACCTGACCCTGAATGCAGACCTGGAAACACCCGTTACCGCATTTCTGCGCCTGGCCGGCGATGAGCAGGACGAGCCCGAGTGCTTTCTGCTGGAGTCGGTCGAAGGCGGAGAGAAGATCGGGCGCTACACCTTTATAGGTGTCAGACCGTTTCGCAAGATTGTAGCCCGCGGCACCGAGCTGCGGATCAGCGAGCATGGCCGCACAGACGTGCAGCAGGGTGACGTCTTCAAGGCGCTGCAGCAGGCGCTCGGCGGGCACACCCCCGCCCGTCTGCCAGGGCTGCCGCCATTTACGGCGGGTGCGGTCGGCTTCTTCGCCTACGACGTGGTGCGCCAGATTGAGCAGCTGCCTTCGACCGCGCCCGACGAACTGCATGTGCCGGATGCCTGCCTCTTGTTTTTTGATGAAGTGCTGGCGTTCGACTATCTCCGCAAGGAAATGGTGCTGGTAGTGACAGCCGATGTGCGCCAGCTGCCTGCGGAGCAGGCCTACACCGCGGCGCAGGACAGGCTGGAGCAGTTCGCCGCCCGGCTCGGCCGCCCGCTGCCCGAGAGTGCGACACGGCCGCCCGCGGCAGCAGCCGGCCCCCTTGCCGTGCACCCGCGCACCAGCGAGCCAGCCTTCCTGGCCTCGGTCGCGCAGGCCAAGGAATACATCGCCGCCGGCGATATCTTCCAGGTGGTACTTTCCCAGCGCTTTGACGTGGAACCGGAGGTCGACCCCTTCTCGATCTACCGCTCTCTGCGGGTCGTCAATCCGTCGCCCTACCTGTACTTTCTGCGCCTGGGGCTTGACGGGGAAGCAGATACGCACATCGTTGGCTCCTCGCCCGAGATGCTGGTCCGGGTCACAGGCGATCGCGTCGAGTACCGCCCGATCGCAGGCACCCGCCCTCGGTCAGGTGACGAAGAAGAAGACCAGAGAATCGCGGAGGAACTGCTCAGCGACGAGAAAGAGCGCGCCGAGCACGTGATGCTGGTGGACCTGGGACGCAACGACGTAGGGCGCGTCAGCGAGTACGGGAGCGTGCGTGTACGCGACCTGATGCACATCGAGCGCTACTCGCATGTCATGCATATTGTGAGCGCGATCGAGGGCCGCCTGCGCCAGGGCCTCGACGCAGTGGATGCGTTTCGTGCCTGCTTCCCCGCGGGCACGCTTTCGGGCGCGCCGAAGATCCGGGCGATGGAGATTATCGAGGAGCTGGAGCCGGCGCGGCGCGGCATCTATGGCGGTGCCATCCTGTACGCCGATTACTCCGGCAACTTCAATTCCTGTATCGCGATCCGTACGCTGCTGCTGCAGGGCGCACCGGGCGCACGTCGCGGCTGTGTGCAGGCGGGCGCGGGCATCGTCGCCGATTCCGTACCGCAGCGTGAGTTTGAGGAGTGCCAGAACAAGGCGCGCGCCGTGCTGCGGGCAATCGAACGCGCACGCGGCTGAAGAGCCGAGGCCTGGGCAGCACTGGTTCGTATGAATGGCAAGCGGAAAAGCACGCAGGGATGCTTTTCAACAAGTACGGGTGCAACCTGCGTTACTGCCGCAACCTCCTAGTCAGTGAAAGGTGCGCGTGCTGCAGGTATCGACCCGTAGGCACACCCTCAACCACAACCCAGCTGCTGTTTTCACCCAGGGCTCGGCGCAATCGCGCTGTGATTTCCTGCGCGGCCAACATCCTTGCTTTCCAAAGACAGGGTTCTCGGAGAAGGAACACATGGCGACAACTCCCTCAAGTTCCGTAGTTGCATTTTTCAGTTCTGAAGCACAGGCAACATCGGCCATCAGCGCGCTGAAGAGCGCAGGCTTCCAGGCCAACCAGATCGGCGCAGCCACCAGCGCAGGCGCGAGCGATGTCACCAGCCCCGCCTCGGCCCCCGCCTCTTCGACCGGCAGTGTGGCTGGCGGCGTAACCGGCGCCGCGACCACGGCGGCACACAGCACAGGCGCGGCAGCAGAAGGTGTGTGGGGCAAGGTCAAGAGCTTCTTCGAAGGCGAAGAAGGCGGCGTTGAGCAGTACGCGGACGAGAGCGCAAACGATCGCAGCTCACACGAAATTACCCGTGGCAGTTCGCGGTACGAAGCAGGTGATGTCTCGCATTCGCTTACCGGGATGTCGGTTCCCGATGAGCACAGCCGCTACTTCGAGCATCGCTTCGGCGCGGCCGACAGCGGTGTGCTGGTGACAGTGACTGCCCCGGGGCGTGAGCAGGAAGCACAGACCATTCTTGAGCAGAATGGCGGCGACCTCGGTACCGGCGCGGCCGACTACGATTACAGCGCTGCACCGGCCGTCACCGCAGCCACGGGCACCCAGCACATCCAGCTCCTGGGCGAAGTGCTGCGCGTGCACAAGGATCGCATCAGCCGCGGCGAAGTACGCATTCGCAAGGAAATCATCACCGAGCAGCAGACAGTGCAGGTCCCGGTTACCCGTGAGGAGCTGGTCATCGAGCGCATCCCGGTCACCGGCCAGGTCGTTCAGGGAACCATCGGCGAGAACAGCGAAATCCGCATTCCTCTCTCTGAGGAGCAGGCGTCGATCGACAAGCAGACAGTTGTCCGCGAGGAAGTCTCCGTTGGTAAGCGCGAGATAGAGAATGTGCAGGAAGTCGGTGGCGCGGTTCGCCACGAGGAACTGCGCGTGGAAGATGAGACGGTAGGTGGAACAACTGCAGGCACAACCGGCAGCAGTTTCGGCGACACGACTCGTAAGCTGTAGTCTCTATTTCACTCGAGCTTGCTGCAGGAGAAAGCCCGGCCACGTGCCGGGCTTTTCTCTGCAACGTGTGCATCCCCTGCACAGGTGCTGGACACCGCCGCAACGCAGCAGGCATGCTGGTGCGACATGAAATTCCGTTCCGTTTACCCTGTCTTCGCTTCTGCGCTCCTCGCGCTCGCTCCCTGTGCTCACTCGCAAACTGCAGCACCGAGCCCGACGCCCTGGTGGAAGGGGGCAGTACTGTACGAGATTTATCCTCGATCGTTTCAGGACTCGAACGGCGATGGAGTGGGCGATCTGAACGGCATTACGAGCCGTCTTGACTACCTGCAACGCCTCGGTATTGACGGCATCTGGATCTCGCCCGCCTACCCTTCGCCGCAGGTGGATTTTGGTTACGATATCTCGAACTATGAAGCAGTTGACCCGCAGTACGGCACCCTGGCGGACTTCGACAAGCTGGTAGCGCAGGCAACTGAGCACCACGTCCGCATTGTGCTGGACATGGTCATGAACCACACTTCGGACAAGCACCCGTGGTTCGAGCAATCCCGTTCCTCCCGCACCAATCCGAAGCGCGACTGGTATGTATGGCGGGATCCAAAGGGCTACACCGCCGACGGCAAACCGATCCCGCCGAATAACTGGCAGAGTGTTTTTGGCCACTCGGCGTGGGAGTGGGACGCCCCGACGAAACAGTTCTACTATCACCGCTTCTACGTGCAGCAGCCAGACCTGAACTGGCGCAACCCGGCGGTTGAAGAAGCCATGTTCGGGGTGCTGCGATTCTGGCTCGACCGGGGCGTTGCGGGTTTTCGCCTCGACGCAATTACCGCGCTTTTTGAGGATCCTCAGATGAGGGACGACCCCGCGGCGGGCGGCGTAAACGCCTATGGCGATCCGAACCTGACCTCTCGGTACACTGACAATCTGCCCGAGGTGCACGGCGTGATCGAGCGCATGCGGCAGCTCGTCGCGAGTTACTCCGGCGACCGGGTCCTGGTAGGCGAGACCTACCTGCCCAACTTCGGGGAACTGGATAAGTGGTATGGAGGCGCGGCAAAGAACGAGTTACAGCTGCCTATGGACATGCTGCTTGGCTTTGGCGGCGAGAGCGGCAGGCGTCTGGACGCGTCGCACTTCCGCACGGCAATCAACGATGCGGAGACCGGGCTGCAGGGCTCGGAGCCGCTGTTTGTGTTTTCGAATCACGATAACCAGCGCGACTGGGACAGGTTTGGTGATGGCGTGCATAACCTGGCCATCGCCAAGATACTGGCAACGATGCTGCTGACCACGCGCGATACCGCGCTGCTGTACTACGGCGAGGAGCTCGGCATGCAGACGCACACCCCCGCCACCAGGGACGAGGTACAGGACCCGATCGGCAGGCTGGGCTGGCCGAAGGAGAAAGGCCGCGATGGCGAGCGTACGCCGATGCAGTGGACCGCGGGTGCACAGGCCGGCTTCTCGACTGACCCGCACACCTGGCTGCCGGTCGCCGCGGACCACGCGGCGATCAACGTGGAAACAGAGCAGCAGGATCCTAACTCGCTGCTGCGGTGGTATCAGCAACTGATGCAGTTGCGGAAGCACAATCCGGCTTTCGCGCCAGATGCACAGATACAGGTTCTGATGGACACGCCTGGCGACGTGCTCGCTTACTTGCGCACGGGCGCGGACGGCGAGCAAGTACTGGTTGCGATGAACATGGGACTGCGGGAGCAGCCGCTCGATGTGTCCAAGCTGCTGAGCAACAAAGGGGCTGTCGCAACCCTCCTGAAGAGCGGAGACCTTGCGCCTGCACTCACAAGCGGGCAGGTGATGCTTCCACCATTCAGCACTTGGATCGCGGAGCCAACCAACGCAGCGGCCCTCGATCTTAAGGGCAAGTACCCGAACCCTGGAGCGCCTCACTAAATTGGTGGGTTTGCGCAGGATGCTTCGACAAGACACGGGTCGTCCTGAGCGTAGCGGCGCATGAACCCTGACAACACATGGGTCATCCTGAGCGTAGCCGAAGGACCTGCGGTTGCCCTAAACGTCGTTCCGTCCTTTCCAGAACGACTAACACCTGGGGTCATCCTGAGCGTAGTCGAAGGCTCTGCTTTTCTCGAGCAAGTCAACCGCAGGTCC
>CAXTEW010000067.1:0-11794 GCA_964243175.1 uncultured Acidobacteriaceae bacterium | reverse complement strand
TCGTGCGGACGGTTTAAGGCCCACGCCTCGGCGGCTACGGCTGCGCTTCACATTCTCGGTTCTTTTTGCGTTGCGCCGCATCTGTAGCTATCCAAAGAGCCTCCGGAGCGCCGGGCGAGGCAGTTCTGCATCGCTCCGGAGTAGTCTCTGATCGGTTTGGACCCTATGCCGGTGCTGATGCATCGGACAGCTGGTAGCCGCAATCAGAGGCTGCGCAGGGTCCAGCGCCTCAGCATCGATGCTGGCCCCGGCACGGAGGCGCGTGGTAGCTTCCATTAGATTTCGGAACAGTTTTCCGGGAGTCGCCTGCGCTCCGGGTACACCCCGTTGCAGGCAAAGAAGGAACACATGAGTAAATCTCTCGTGATCGTCGAGTCGCCGGCCAAGGCCAAAACGATCAACAAGTACCTGGGCAGCGACTACATCGTCGAAGCCTCGCTCGGTCACATCAAGGATCTGCCCAAGTCGAAGATCGGCGTCGAGCTCGACAATGGAACATTCCACCCGGATTTGATCGTGATCCCGGGCAAGGAAAAGATTGTCGATCACTTGAAGAAGCTCGCTCGCAAGGTAGATCACATCTACCTGGCGCCTGATCCTGACCGCGAGGGCGAGGCCATCGCTGCACACCTTGAGGAAGAGCTGCGTGGGGTGGGTGGTGCCGATATCCAGCGCGTCACCTTCAACGAAATCACGCCCAAGGCCGTGCTGGCAGCATTTGAAAATGCCCGCAAGGTGAATGTGAACCTGGTCGATGCACAGCAGACCCGCCGTGTGCTGGACCGGATTGTCGGCTACCAGATCTCGCCGCTGTTGTGGGACAAGGTGCGGCGCGGGCTCTCCGCCGGCCGTGTGCAGACGGTCGCTGTTCGCCTGATCGTCGAGCGCGAAAGTGAGATCAAGGCGTTCAAGCCGGTCGAGTACTGGACCATCGACGCGGTGCTGGCTGCTCCGGATGCGACACCGAAGAAAGTGGGAGAACCGACCCTGTTCAACGCCCGGCTGGTCGCGATCGATGGCGAGCGGATCAGTGTCGACACGGTAGCCCAGCCCGCCGTTCCGGATGGCAAGATCGCCCATGCGATTGTCGAGGCGGCAAACAGCGCTCGGTGGACCGTGCGTACGGTCGAACGCAAGGAGCGGAAGCGCAATGCGCCGGCCCCGTTTACCACCAGTAAGCTCCAGCAGGACGCGGCCGGCCGCCTCGGTTTCGGCGTCAAGCAGACCATGGGTCTCGCTCAGCGCCTGTATGAGGGTGTCGAGATCGGCAAGGATGATGACGGGCAGCCGAACACAATCGGGCTCATTACCTATATGCGTACCGATTCGACCCGCGTCTCGCCGGACGCGATAACCGAAACACGCGAGTGGATCGGCAAGCAGCTCGGCGCGCAGTATCTGCCCGAAAAGCCAAATGCGTTCAAGTCAAAGAAGGATGCGCAGGACGCGCATGAAGCCATCCGGCCAACCCACCCAGAGATGACGCCAGAGGTGCTCAGCCGCCACCTGAGTGATGCCGAGTTAAAGTTGTACCGGCTGATCTGGCAGCGTTTTGTTGCCTCGCAGATGATGCCCGCGCTCTACGACGTCACCACGGTCGAGATCGACGCGAAGGCGGACCGCACCTATAACTTCCGCCTCAGCGGCTCCATCCTTAAGTTCGATGGCTTCCTGAAGGTTTACGAGGAGGTCGACGAAGACGGCAGCGAAGAGCAGAAGCTGCCGTCGCTTACAGAGAAGCAGACCCTGCAGCTGGCGTCAGTGGAAGCACTTGCGGCAGCGGCTGTGCGTCTGCGCGACGCCCGGCGGGCCGAAGCACGACGGCAGTGGGAGATCAAGAAAGCCCGGGTAGAGGCGCGCGCCGAGGACCAGGAACTGGACGAAGAAACCGTTCGTGCCATGCTGCCGGAGCTGGTGGAAGAGCCGGAAGGCGAATTGAAGGTGCGGGGCGCAGTGGACACGGTGCAGAAATTTACCGAGCCGCCGCCACGCTACTCTGAAGCCTCGCTCGTCAAAATTCTGGAGGAGCGCGGTATTGGCCGCCCCTCGACTTACGCCGCCATCATCAACACCATCCAGGAGCGGGAGTACGTCCAGAAGGTAGGCGGCAAGCGTTCTGGCGGGTTCATCCCGACCGAGATCGGCACGGTTGTCGCCGACCTGCTGGTCAAAAACTTCCCCTACATCTTCAACACCGACTACACCGCCCGCCTCGAGACCGAGCTCGACGATATCGAAGCCGGCAAGGAGAAATGGACTTCGCTGCTGGACGGCTTCTATGGCCACCTGAAGAAGGAGCTGACACACGCCAGCGAGCACATGGAAGACCTGAAGCGGATGGAGATCCCGACCGACCAGACCTGCGACAACTGCGGCTCGCCCCTGGTGATGAAGTGGGGCAAGTTCGGCACCTTCTACGCCTGCAGCGCCTTCGATAAAAAGGTGAAGGGCAGCTGCTCGTTCACCAAGGAGAACTACGACACCAAGCCGAACCTGGCCAAGCCTGGAGAAGACGGCGCCGAGGCCGAGGAAGAGTTCTGCGAGGCCTGTGGACGCCCGATGGTGCTGCGCAACGGCAGGTTTGGCCCATTCATGGCATGCACCGGCTACAACGAGGACCCGGCCTGCAAGACGGTCCGCCGGCTGACCTCGAAGCAGCAGCAGAAACCTCCTGTACCGCTGGAGGAAAACTGCCCCAAGTGTGACTCGCAGCTGGTGTTACGCACAGGGCAGTACGGCGAGTTCATCTCCTGCTCGGCTTACCCGAAGTGCAAGTACATCAAGCAGGACACGATCGGCATGCACTGCCCGAAGTGCAAGGATGGCGAGATTGCGCAGAAGAAATCGCGCTTCGGCACGATGTTCTACTCCTGCACCAACTATCCGAAGTGTGACTTTACGGCAAACCACAAGCCGGTGCCGCAACAGTGCCCGGAGTGTGGCAGCCCTTACTTGATGGAGAAGACGCTGAAGTCAGGCGTGTACCTGGTCTGCCCGAACAACAGGAAGAATGCGGCGGTAGACGATACCCGCAAGAAGCCCCGCAGGAAGGGCGGCGAGGAAGAGGCGAACGAGCCGATCGTCTGCTTCTTCACCGAGCGCCTCGGTGATGCTCCCTCGCTCGACGGAGAGAGCACAGCGGCCAGTGTGCGGCCGGTAGTTGCTGCGGCGGCCAGGCCTGCTGCTAAGGCTGCCGTAAAACGAACCACGGCCAAGAAGACAGCGGCGAAGAGTATTCCCAAGGGAAAGAGCGGAGCCAAGCACCAGCACGTGGCCCTGTAGCCCGGGGCGCCGCTCTGCCTGGCTCGACGACTCTGCTAATTTGAAAGAAGAAAGTGAGAGGCACCCCGAATGGCACGCGCAACCTGGAATGGCAAGACAATCGCCGAAGGCGATCAGTTCGAGATGGTAGAAGGCAATGTGTATTTCCACGAGAGTGCCCTGAAGCGTGAGTTTTTCCGCCCCAGCAGCACCACCTCGACGTGCCCCTGGAAGGGCCAGGCCCGCTACTACTCGCTGTTGATTGATGGACAGGAAAATCAGGATGCTGCCTGGTACTACCCTGATCCCAAACCGGCAGCCCACAACATCAAAAACCACGTCGCTTTCTGGCGCGGTGTGGAAGTGGAGCAGTAGCAGGCTGCCGCCGGGAACCCTTTCTGGCGGGCTGAGCCCTGGGTCCATAGGCGATACGGTGTCGCCCCGGAAAGCCCGGGGTCCAGCCTGATCTGCCCAACTAGAGCGTCTGTCTGATTCTCCTAAGTGACGCCTAGTAAGCCTGTAACTGCTCGACCGGCAGGCGTACCTGGAAGCATGTTTCCTCCGGCGCACTTTGTACCCGGACATAGCCGCGGTGCTTGCGGACGATGCGCTGCACCATGTCAAGGCCGAGGCCAAGCCCGCCGCCAGGAGGCCGGGTGGTGAAGAACGGCTCGAAGATGCGATCGCGCAGCTCGGCCGGGATGCCGTGCCCGTTATCCCAGATCTCTGTCAGCAGGAGAGAACTGGCGAGAGATACCTTGATCGTGATCTTTCCGCCAGACTTCCGGCTGCTCTCGATAGCGTCCAGAGCGTTTTCAAGCAGCGCCATCCACACCTGGTTCAGTTCGGAGCCGTAAGCGGAGATCATCGGCAGATCCTCGTCATACCGGCGCTCCACCTCGATGCCATTCAGGCGAGACTGCAGCATGGCCAGCGTGTTTTCAATACCTTGCGGGATGCTGATCTCCTGGATCGGCGCCTGGTCCATATAGGCGTAGTCCTTCACTGCGCCGATCAGGTCGAAGATACGGGCGGTCGCATCGACCATGGCTTCCGTCATCAGTTCGGCGCGCAGCGACGAGGCAAACTGCCGCAGGACTACCTCGACGCCCCGACCCTTGAGCAAAGCCTGGAGCGCGTCGAGGTCAGCCGGCTCCACGCCGGTCTCACTCAGTTCCGGCGTGCTTCTCCAGCTCATCGCATCGAGCCCATGTGCCTTGAACCAGGCAGTCAGCGCATCTTCGCGTGCCGACACTTCCAGCGTATCCAGCAGGCGCGGGCGCTTCCGGATCTCCTCCTGCCAGGCACGAACAGCGTGTATCTCCTCGGGGCGCAGGCAGATGGCTCCCAGTTCATACTTCTGTTGCCCGTAGATGCGCAACTCAGAGAGCAGGCCCGACGCGGCACGCTGCGCCGCCGAAGCAGGATTGTTCAGCTCGTGGGCGAGGTTGCCAGCGAGCTTGCCAAGCGCATTCAGCTTCTCCGCCTGCTGCTCCATGCGCGTCACTTCGCGGACCCGGTCAAGCAGGGTACTGACCGATCGCTGGGCCATCGAAGGGATCGCCGCGAGCATTGCAGGGAAGAGCGAATGATCGATGACCAGCGCCCACACGTCGCCGACGGCAAAGCCGACACCGCCGAACGTCTTCATCCGCGAAAAGGGCAGAAGCCCGGTGAGCTGGCCTGAGCGGCCGATGAACAGGGGCAGCACGCCGCCATATTCCCGCCGCACGTGCACTTCGCCCTGCAGCAGGATGTTCATCGTCGTGGCGACCTGGCCTTCGCTGAAGAGCAGCTCCCCGGAGCTCGCCATTCGCTCTTCGCCGTAATCGGCAAGCCAGCTGTACTCCTCGGCTGTCAGGCCCTGCAGTGCGCTGATCCGCTGCAGCGCCGAGATGACCTGCTCACGAGGGCTGCGTACGGCAACAGGCCGCCCGCCAATCAGTTCGGATGGTGTCGTCGCTGTGCTCATAGCCGTGTGCCCATGGTACTCCTGGTTCCTGCCCCGAAAGCTGGCGGCTGCGCCGCTTAATTCCTATGCGGCTGCTGCATCTCGCGCTGCCGCGTGGGCATACCGTCGATCAGGCTGTTTAACTGCTCCATCGTGACCGGGCTGGGGGAGGTGAGCTTCGCCCCGCCATCCTCGCCCAGGAGCACGATTTCGAAAGCTCCTGTCGCTACCTTGAAGCGCTTCCGCAACGCGTCGGCTTCCCCTGGCTGCAGCCGGGCAGCGTCCCGCGGCACCTGGTATGCGCCGGGCCTGGCGAGTAGTGGGATCAGCAGTATGTCACGCTCCATCATGTCTGCTGCCGCAGCGTCCAGAATGGCCCGCTGCCGGATCAACCGCGCATCGGCCCCATCGCGACTGAAGAGCAGCAGGGGGCGATAACAGCCGCGCATGGCGGCAAGAGTGGGCGGCCGTACCGGGCAACCTGCGTGGGCCTGCGCCAGCGCTTGCACCGCAGCAGTGACTACCAGGGCAAGAAGGAGGGAAGCGCGCATGCTGCTATGACGAGGCGAGTGGGGAGGAGGATGCTGCATGCCGCGCACGCAGCCGCGACGACTTTGCCGCGCGCGAGCGGCTACCACGGAGGCAGCCGCTTCCTGGGCAGCGGTCAGGCTTTGACCGCGGGCTGGCTGGAGGACTGTGCTGCTGGCTGTGGGGTTCCATCCTTCACCACCACGGGGTCCAGAAACGGCATGGCCGCCCTCAGCTCCGCGCCGACCTTCTCGATCGGGTGCTCGGCCTCGCTGCGACGGATCTCGTTAAAGGTCTTGTTGCCGGCCTCATTCTCCGCGATAAACTTCCTGGCAAATGTGCCGTCCTGGATATCGGAGAGGATGCGCTTCATCTCTTCCCGCACCGCGGGCGTTACTACGCGTTTGCCCGACTGGTAGTCGCCCCACTCTGCGGTGTTCGAGATGGAGTGGCGCATGTAGGCCAGACCTCCGCGGTACATCAGGTCGACGATGAGCTTGAGCTCGTGCAGGCACTCGAAGTACGCGATCTCCGGCTGGTAGCCAGCATCGACCAGCGTTTCAAAGCCTGCTTTTACGAGCTCCGCCGTGCCGCCGCACAACACCGCCTGCTCCCCGAAGAGATCGGTCTCGGTTTCTTCCTTGAACGTGGTTTCGATAACCCCGGCGCGTGTACACCCGATGCCCTTGGCATAGGAAAGCGCCAGTGCGTGGGCGTTGCCAGTTGCATCCTGCTCAATCGCAATCAGGCCAGGCGTACCACCGCCCTCGGTGAACACCTCGCGGACGCGGTGGCCCGGGGCTTTCGGCGCCACCAGGAAAACATCCACATCGGCGGGCGGCTGGATAGTGCCGAACCGTATGTTAAAGCCATGCGCGAAAACCAGCGCGTCCCCTTTGTTCAGGTTGTCCTTGATATGCTCAGCATAGATACCACGCTGTAACTCGTCGGGCGCCAGGATCATCACGACATCCGCCCACTGTGCCGCTTCCGCGACAGGGCTCACCTGCAGGCCCACCTTGCGTGCTTTCTCCGCGGAGCGTGAACCCTCGCGCAATCCTATGCGGACATCGACGCCCGAGTCCTTGAGATTCAGCGCGTGCGCATGGCCCTGGGAGCCGTATCCTATGATCGCTACTTTCTTGCTCTGGATCAGGGAAAGGTCTGCATCGTTGTCGTGGTAAGTCTTTGCCATCTTTGTCGTTGTGTCCCTTCAGTAAGTCGTGCGTTTGTGTTTTCAGAGTAAAAAGCCACGTAAGTGGACGCAAGCCGCGCAGGCGGTCTATGGCTTCAATTTCTAGTCGTTGAACCTGTGCTCCCCGGTGACGTCGGGTTCCAGCACCCCTGATTCGTGCTCTGCAGCGCTAACTCCCGGCATCCGCATCGCGCCCAGCACACGTGAGCCATGCTTGCCGCGACGCATCACCATGCGCCCCGTACGGGCAACCTCAAGAACCTCGTCGCCGCTTTCTTCAAGCACCGGGATGAGGCCTTCGATCTTGCTCTCGACCCCGGTGATCTCGATCATGAGCGACTCTGTGGCCAGGTCGACGATGCGCGCGCGGAAGACCTCGACCAGCTCGAAAATGTGCGATCGTGTCTGTGGCGTGGCAGCGACCTTGATCAGCGCCAGCTCCCGTGTGACCGTTGCCTGCGCACCGACATCTTCGACGCTGATTACATTCTCAAGCTTGTACAGGCTCGCAGCAATGCGGTGCCCCGCGGTTGTCGATGCATCGGCAACGATGGTCATGCGCGATGTACCAACCCGCTCCGATCGCCCAACGACAAGTGAGTGGATGTTGACATTCAGCCTGCGGAAAAGCAGCGACACGCGGCTCAGGACGCCGGGCCTGTCTTCCACAAGGGCAATAAAGGTGTGCAGCATGCCTGGTTCTCTTCTTCCTGTAACCGCTCGGTTACAAATAGCCGCACTTACAAGTCGTCGGGTGACTCGAGCATTGGGCCGGGCCCGCTCGCGGGGCGGAGAATCATCTCGTGCAGCGCCGCGCCTGCGGGAATCATGGGGTAAACCGACTCTTCCTTCTCCACCAGGAAATTGATCAGGAACGGTCCCCTGGTCGTCCTGGCCTGCGTCAGTGCCGCATCTACCTCGCTGCGCGATCGCACCGTCGCGCCGGCTATGCCGTGGGCTTCTGCCAGTTTCACAAAGTCGGGGCTCAGGATAGGAGAGGACGCGTAATTCTTCTCGTAAAAAAACTCCTGCCACTGCCGCACCATGCCGAGATAGCCGTTGTTTACGATAGCGATATTGATGTCGAGATTCTCCTGTGCGATCGTCGATAGCTCACAGGCTGTCATCTGGAACCCTCCATCGCCGGCGATCACCCATACCTCGCGATCCGGACAGGCGACCTTGGCACCAATACCTGCTGGCAGCGCAAAGCCCATGGTGCCAAGACCGCCCGAGGTAATCAAGCTGCGCGGGTGTTCGTGGCGATAGTACTGGGCCTCCCACATCTGGTGCTGGCCGACATCGGTCGCAACAATGGCATTGCCTTCGGTCACGCGCCATAAGTCGTGCATCACGTGCGCAGCGTATAAGTGGCCGAGGTCGGGAAGATTGCGAATGTCGCGTACCGCGCTCTCCCCTTTGCTTGCATAGATCTCATGCAGCCACGCACTTTCCGGGGTCGCTTCCCGCCCAGGAATTTGTGGCAGCAGTAACTCGAGTACTTCTCGCAGGTCGCCGATCAGCGCTATATCCGCCCGCACATTCTTGTTGATTTCAGAAGGATCGATTTCGATATGGATCTTTTTCGCGTGGGGAGCATAGGAGGCCAGCGTGCCGGTCACTCGATCATCAAAGCGCATGCCGAAAGCGAGCAGGAGGTCGGATTTCTGGATCGCATCGTTGACCCACGACTCGCCATGCATGCCCATCATGCCGAGCGCGAGCGGGTGCGAAGCTGGAAAGCCACCCAAGCCCAGCAGCGTCGTCGCAACGGGAATTTGCATGCGTTCGGCCAGCGTGAGTACCTGCTCGGTGGCGTTTGCCTTGATGATGCCGTGGCCTGCGAGAATGACAGGTCGCTTCGCGGCGCGGATCAACTCCGCGGCATCGCTGATCGAGTCATAGGACGCGCCCAGCATGGGGTGCGGCCTGCGCGGCTTCGGCGCGGCCTGCGCGAAGTTGAAGCTTGCTGTGGCCTGCTGCGCGTCCTTGGTGATATCAACCAGAACCGGCCCGGGCCGGCCTGCCTGCGCCACGGCGAAGGCTTCCCGCAGCACGGGTGCTATCTCCTCGGCGCGGGTCACGAGATAGTTATGCTTGGTCACCGGCAGCGTCGCGCCCGTGATATCTACTTCCTGAAACGCGTCCGAGCCAAGCACCTTGCTTGAGACCTGGCCCGTGATGCAGACAATCGGAATGGAATCGAGCATCGCCGTGGCGAGGCCCGTCACCATGTTGGTAGCCCCTGGCCCCGATGTCGCGATCGCCACGCCGACGCGCCCGGATGCGCGCGCGTATCCATCGGCCATGTGCGTAGCGCCCTGCTCGTGCCGCACCAGGATATGCTTGATGGGAAACTTCCGCAGCGCGTCGTACACCGGCAGAATTGCGCCGCCCGGGTAACCGAACACTTCGCGTACGCCCTCGCCTTCAAGCGAGGCCCAGACGATTTCGGCGCCCGTCAGCGTAATCGTTTCTGCGGCCGCGACTGCATGCTCGACCACGCTCAACGGCGTGGTCGATGGCTCGTAGTGTGCGAGGGAATCTCCGTGCGTCGCCAGGCCCATCTGCGGGTCCTGGTATGGATTGGCCAGTTCGTCGCCTTCGCTGTTGGTGGCTGCGCGTTTGCTCTCGATTGCCTTCCGGCTCTCGGCGGCAGGGTCGTTTCCCTTGGGATCGCTCATGGTGCGCTCCTTCTTTCCTGGCACTGCTTAGCTGGTCACGGCTCCGCGCGAGGCGGAGGATACGGAGTCGGCATACTTGCGGAAAACACCGCGTGCGTAGCGTGGGGCTGGCGCGCGCCACTCCGCCAGGCGGGCCTTGATCTCGGCATCCGCCACGTCGACGGACAGGGTACGGTTAGGAATATCAAATGTGATGAGCTCGCCTTCGCGAATGGCCGCGATCGGTCCGCCCATCGCTGCCTCGGGAGATACATGGCCTGCCATCAGGCCGCGCGTCGCGCCGGAGAACCGCCCGTCTGTCAGCAGCGCCACGGTCTCACTCAACTCCGGGATACCTGCAATCGCTGCTGTGACAGATAGCATCTCCTGCATGCCCGGACCCCCGCGCGGGCCTTCATAGCGGATCACCATCACATCGTTCGGCTGGATGCGACCCTGCTCGACAGCGGCAAAGGCTTCAGGCTCGGACTCAAATACACGCGCAGGCCCGGAGTGGGCGAGGCGCTTATGCCCGGCGACCTTGATAACGCAGCCCTCGGGTGCGATGTTCCCTTTCAAGATGACCAGTCCACCGGTCGGCTTGATAGCCTGCGAGACAGGGAAGATCACTTGCTGCCCTGCACTTTCCTCGGCCAAATTGGCTTCTTCGGCAAGCGTCTTCCCGGTGACGTTCAGTGCCTCGCCGACAATGAGGTTTTCCTCGAGCAGGCGCTTTGCCAGCAGGCGCGAACCGCCCGCCGCCTGGTAGTCTGCCGCGACATACTTGCCTCCCGGCTTCAGGTCGCAGAGCAGGGGAGTGTGCGTGCTGATGCGGTCGAAATCATCGACCGTCAACGCGATATTCATCTCGTGAGCGATGGCCAGGAAGTGCAGCACGGCATTGGTCGAACCGCCGGATGCGGCGACACTGGCAATCGCATTCTCAAGCGATGTGCGGGTAATGAGCTGCGACGGCTTCAGGCCGTCGCGCGCAGCCTGCATCACCAGCTGCCCGGCCTGTCTTGAGGCCTCCAGCTTGGCCGGTAGAAATGCAGGCACGCCCGATAAGCCAAGTGGCGAGATACCCAGGAACTCGCAGGCCATCGCCATGGTATTGGCTGTGAACTGCCCACCGCACGCGCCTGCGCCAGGGCAGGCATTTGCCTCCACTGCTTCGAGGCCAGCGTCATCCAGGCGGCCGGCAGCGTGCGAGCCGATCGCCTCGAATACATCCTGCACCGTGAGGTCTTTGCCGTTTAAATGCCCCGGTGCAATCGATCCGCCGTACAGCATCAGTGAAGGAATATCCAGACGGGCCAGCGCCATCACTGTTCCCGGCATGTTCTTATCGCATCCTGCGATGGCGACCAGGCCGTCGAACAGGTTGCCGCGGGCCACTAACTCAACCGAATCCGCAATCACTTCGCGACTGATCAGCGATGCCTTCATCCCCTCGGTACCCATCGTGATGCCGTCCGAGATAGTCACCGTGTTAAACTCCATCGGCGTACCGCCCGCTTCGCGCACACCCTGCTTCACGGCTTCCGCAATTTCGCGCAGATGGTAGTTACATGGGCCTATCTCGGTCCACGTGTTGGCGATCCCGATGATAGGCTTGCGCAGGTCGTCGCGGGTAAAGCCCACCGCGCGCAGCATGGCGCGAGCGGCCGCGCGATTCGGACCCTCGGTCAGCGCGTTGCTGTTGGTTTTCCCTGTGCCCGTCTCACCCACAGCAGGCGCGCTGCTGATCTGGTGGAGCGCCGTGGCGCTGTTTCCGTTGCCCTGACTCACGATTCCTTCTTTCATTTGTTGCGGCTATCTACTTGCCGCGGCCGCGGCTCAGGCGCGTGCCTGCAGCCAGTTTTCGGCGTCATGCCGCTGCTCATAGGCAGCGAGCGCATCGGCGTGGCGCAGGGTGAGTCCAATATCATCAAGACCCTGCAGCAGGCAGTCACGCCGGAAAGGGTCAATCGCGAACTCTGCGCGAAAGCCATACTCATCTGTAACCGTGTTGGTTGCGAGTGAGACAGTGAGCTGGTAGCCGTCCGCGGACTTCGCCTGCAGCGTGATCTCTTCGATCTGCTCCTCTGTCAGGGTTACGGGCAAAATGCCATTCTTGCCTGCATTGGAGTAGAAGATGTCCGCGAAGCTCGGCGCCAGCACGCAGTGGAACCCGTACTGCAGCAACGCCCATGC
>CAXTEW010000066.1:0-11845 GCA_964243175.1 uncultured Acidobacteriaceae bacterium | reverse complement strand
CGCAATCCGTTCGAGTCTAGACCTGAGCCCGTGAGCTAGGCTGTATTGACATATGGTTCTATGTGTAGCCAAGTGCAGGCGAGGGCGACGGTGGCTTGGAAGGCGACTCGTCGTTTGCAGTATCGGGTGGCGAGACTGCGGAAGTGCTTAATTCGGTTGCAGCAGCGTTCGATGCGGTTGCGGAATTGGGGGAGGGTCGGGTCGTGTGGCCGCTGCATCCTACGGCAGACCTTGGATGGGATGACCGCGACGGCACCCATGGCCTCGATGGCGGCGACGATGGCGTTGGAGTCGTAGCCGCGGTGGGCCATGACGACTTCGGCCTGACGACCGGCCAGCAGCAGCGCCGCTTCGGCGAATCCTCCAGCCTGGCCACCGGTAAGCCGGAAGGCGACAGGCTCGCCCAGGCCGTTCGCCAGCAGGTGGATCTTGGTGCTCAGTCCACCTCGGGAACGCCCCAGAGCCTTATCTTCGCCCCTTTTTGCGGCTCGTGGCCGCCTGCTGGTGAGCCCGGACGATGGTCGAGTCCAGCAGCAGGTACGGGTTCTTCCGGTCTGCTGCCAGGCCATCGAACAGGCGGTCCCACACGCCCGCCTCGACCCAGCGCATGAACCGCTTGTGCACACTCTTGTACTTGCCGTAGCGCTCTGGAAGATCCGCCCAGCGCATGCCGGACCGGATCACCCATAAAACACCGTTGACACAACGCCGGTTATCCTCCGCAGGACGGCCCACCATGCCCACCATGCCCACCCGACCCGGCAGCAACGGCTCCAACCGACGCCACTGTGCCTCGCTCAATTCATACCGCAAGCTTCCCATCCAACCACTGCAACAAACCTCATGCAGCAGCGGAAGTGAATATGCCGATACGCCCGAGGTGCTCGGCGACTGCCCCCAGAGGGCGCGACCGATACCCCGCCTCCAGTGCAGGGGATCGACACGGAGCCCGACGAGCTCCGCCGTATCGCGGGGCGCGCCGGTATCGCGGGATGGCCCAAAGGACGCGACCCCGGCAATCGCGTCATCCACGACGTACGCCAGACTTGCCGGTGAACCTCCGCAAGCGCGGCAACCCATCCGCTCCCGCCGCTCACTGATCGTGCGCTCACTGATAGTGCGCTCACGGATCGTGACAGACGCGAGCACATCGGGTGGCAGGAGATCGACATAGGTTGCCAGCCAGGCCGCCCTATGTGCCGAGACCAGCGCGTCCTGGTCATCCGGAATGGCGCGATCGTCCGCGATGCCCGCGCGGATCAGCATGTCTCATGATGCGCCCAGGTGCCCTGCCGCAGAAGGCTGCCGCGCACACTCGCACTTGCAACACCGTCAACACCGGCGCCGAGTACCCCGGGCCCGCACAAAGCCTGGCCGCGAGGTGGTTCGCATACTTCGAGAGAAAGGGAACAGCGGTGTTTGCTCCGGACACGGGCGCCGGTCAGTCTGCTTCACTGCATCTGGCTGCGCCCAGGATGAGCAGCGTGGTGCGCCCGGCCCGTTCTGGAGCCGACGAGCCCACCCGGCGGGCCCCAACTACAGTAATCTCAACCCGTGGCCAGACTCTCAACATCGTGGTTGCTCCATCTGCTAGCCTGCACCGTCGCGCTTCCGCTGGCTGCCTGCACCCCGCCCGCCCAGGTGCGCTACAGCTATGACAATGTCGCGTTTGTCGGGGGCGGGTTCATCACAGGCTTCGTGGCGCACCCGGTGCGTCGCGATCTGCGCTATCTCCGGACGGATATCGGCGGCGCCTACCGATGGGACGCAAACGAGAACAGGTGGCTTCCGCTGCTGGACTGGCTTCCCTTTTCGGAGCGGAACCTCCTGGGCGTCGAGAGCATCGCGCTCGATCCGCAGGATCCGGAAATCCTCTATCTTGCTGCCGGCACGTACACCAACTGGCGTACGCCCAATGGGGCGATCCTTCGCTCGATCGACCAGGGCCATCACTTTGAAGTCATCCATCTCCCTGTAAAGATGGGCGCCAACGAGGACGGGCGCTTTGCCGGGGAGCGCCTGCAGGTTGACCCCAACAATCCTTCCTCGCTGCTGCTGGCTACCCGCCTCGACGGCTTGTGGCACTCAGACGATGCGGCGATTACGTGGAACCGTACGCGCACCTTCCAGGCCACTCCGTTCAACAACGTTGGCTTGACCTTTGTCGCGTATGACAAGGCAAGCGGGCATCCTGGCGTACCCACCCCCGTCATTTTTGTCGGCGTGTGCGATCCGGTGATCAACCTCCTGCGCTCGCAGGATGGCGGCAAGAGCTGGAAGCCTGTCACGGGCGGCCCGGTCGGCATGTTCCCCAACCACGCGACCTTCAGCTCTGACGGCGTGCTTTATCTCAGCTACAGCAACATGCCCGGACCCAACGGCATCACCAGCGGCGCGGTCTGGGTGTTCGATCCGCCTACCAACCAGTGGCGCAACATTACCCCGGAGCGTCCGGTGGCGAGCGGCCGCGGCGCGCCGGCACGGGCGGGCTCGCCACCGGCCAAGAGCAGTGCAGATGCCTTGACTGCTGTCTTTGGTCTTCCGCCGGGCATTGTTTCGGCGGCCAGCCAGGCAGGGACGCCGCCATCCACCCGCAGCTCGCAGGGCTTTGGCTATGGCATGTTGACAGTGGATCAGCAGCACCCAAAAACCGTGCTTGTGTCCACTATCGACCGGTGGAACCCGGGCGACACGATCTTCCGCACCAGCGACGCTGGCTTCCACTGGCAATCGCTCCGCGAGGGCGCGGTGCGCGACGCCAGTCTCGCGCCGTACCTGAAACACGGCGCGGCGCAGGCGCCTTTCGGCCACTGGATCGGCGCGGCGATGATCGACCCGTTTGACTCGTCGCATGTGCTCTACGGCACCGGGGAAACCATCTGGGAGTCGCACGATGTGACCGACGGCGCCGCGACACACTGGGCGGTTGGCGCGCCGGGGGTGGAAGAAACAGCAGACATCACGCTGCTGAGCCCGGCTGCTGAAGGCAGTCCCCACCTGTACACCGGGCTAGGGGATATCGGCTGCTTCCGCAATGATGATTTCGCTCATTCGCCTGCCGGTGGCGCCCTGCAGAATCCCGAGCTTTCCAACTGCGATGCGATCGCGATGGCAGCTTCGGCGCCGCGGGAGATGGTGCGCGTAGGCCGCTCCTGGACCCCGAAAGCAGCACATGGTGCGGTGTCGCATGATGGCGGCCTGCACTGGATCCCGTTTTCCGGCGAACCGGAGGGTGGCGAGCGTGGCGGCGATGCGGCAATTTCCGCCGACGGCAAGTGGCTGCTATGGGCGGTCACGAATGGCCCGCTGGCGATGAGCAGTGATGGCGGCGCCCACTGGCGTACTGTGCCCCTGCGCCCTGCCACCTCGCTGACGTTGCAGGTCGTGGCGGACGTTCGGGTATCCGAGAGTTTTCTGGTCTACGACCCGGCCGCAGTACAGAGCGCGGCAGACAAGTCGGGGGTGCGCACGGTAGAGGCAGGGTCGCTCTATGGCGTCGATTCAAGCGGCACGGTGCGGGACCTCAGCAAGAGCGTGCCCAGGGAAGGCAGGCTGCGTGTATCGACGCAGGACCCTGCGACGCTCTGGATCGGCAGCAACGCTGGTTTGTGGCGCTCGGTGGACACCGGCGTGCGCTGGCAGGCGCTGCCCAACGTGGCTGCCGCTTACGCCGTGGGCTTCGGCAAGGCAGCATCCGGCAGGAAAACTCCGGCGATCTACATGGCAGGCGCCCTGACAGGTACCACTGAAGCAGCGCCGCCGCGGGGAGACCAGACCCGCGGCGGAGGCATTTATCGTTCGCTCGATGATGGCGATCACTGGCAGAGGATCGATGACGCGGATCACCGCTTTGCATGGATAGAACAGATCACCGGGGACCCGCGCGTTTTCGGACGGGTGTACCTGGGTACCAACGGCCGGGGTGTGTTGTGGGGCGATCCCGCCGAGTAGACGGCGGTCGCCTCGGGCGATCGCCGCAGTGAACCCGGCAAGCGAACCCGCGCCGCGAGCTGGATCAGCGGCTGCGCTCTGCCCGGCGGCGGCTGCGGGCACGGGCACGCACAAACGAGCTCCCCGCGAAGTAAAGGAACAGCAGCGCGAAGCCCGCGTAGACCAGGAAGTGGGTATGTTCCGGGCCGGCGCGGTAGCTGGTGCGGAGCGTCCACAGGTGCTGCAGAAAAAGCACCGCGAAGAGCGCGAAAAACATGCCCGTCACCTCCAGCCACAGGATGGAACTCGCATGGGCGAATGGGTTCCATAAAGCACGGCCAAAGTTGCGGCTGCCACGACCCACGTTCTGCGATACGGTGCGGGTCTGCCGGCCCACCATTTCGGCTTTGCGCAGGCGGGCTTTGCTGGCGGCGCGCTGCTCGTCCGCGGTACGCGGCGGCGCTGGCTGCGGCAGGATGCGTTGTGCGGCGAGCCGCGCGCCTATGCCGAGCGCGCGTCCCAGGGTTCCTGGTCGCATGGGCCCAGTGTACCCCGCTGTTGCGCATCGCCCGCCATGGGCAGCGCCGCTGCGGCTGCCAGGACTTTCGTCACCTGCAGGCGGATGAAAAGACTGGGCGCAGGTCGGGACCGTCTTGCTGCTCCCGTTCATCAAACGTAAGGTAAGACAACAAGCGACCGATGTTTCTGCTGAGTGCAGACAGATTCGGGAACCACGGGGTGAGAGACTTTGAATCAAAACTTGCGCAAGCTGGTCCAGCAACTCGGGGAAGCCATCCACGAAAGCGTGTCAGAGTCGGAGCAGATCGCGGGTGTGGTGCAGGATATCCGCAGCCAGGGTTTCGATGTGCTGCTGATGCTGGAAGCGACGATCGGTCTGAATGAGGTCGTCGAACAGCCAGTCACCCAGGGTGACGAAGCAGGCGGCGATCCGGCCGAGTTTACAGCGCAGGATGTCAGCTTTCTCCGGTCACTGCGCATCGCCATCGAGGGCGACAAGGGTGTGGCCGGGGATACAGACCAGCAGGAGCCCTCGGCCTAGCTGGGGCAGCAGTCGCGAGGCGAGAGCGGCCGCTCTCCCATGAAATGCCGTTCATCCGATGCTGTTACCTTCCCATTGCCAGCAACTTGCAGCATGCGGTACACAGGTGTGCAGGCTATCTCCTCCATGCAACCCGGTGCTGCAGGCGGCGCCGGCCTAGAAGGGAACGGAAGGAAATGAAGGACACACTTGGCGTACTGCTTGCAGGGGGAGCCGGAGAGCGGCTTTTCCCCTTAACGCGTGATCGTGCCAAGCCAGCTGTGCCGTTTGGCGGTCACTACCGCATCATCGATATCACGTTATCCAACTGCATCAACTCTGACCTGCGCCGCGTGTACATCCTGACGCAGTACAAGGCGCTGTCCCTGAACCGCCATATCCGCGAAGGCTGGTCCGGCGCCGTGGCGCAAGACCTGGGCGAGTTTATCGAAATCCTTCCTCCCATGCAGCGTGTCGGCAAGAACTGGTACCAGGGCACCGCCGATGCCGTTTACCAGAACATCTACTCCATCGGCGCCGAGCGGCCCAAGCACATCATCATTCTGTCTGGCGACCACATTTACAAGATGGACTACGGCAAGATGCTGCAGCAGCACGTCGACTCGGGCGTCGACGTGACGCTGGCAACGCTGCCGATCCGGCCGGACGAGGTATCGCGGTTTGGTGTGGTCGAGGTCGACCGCAGCGGTGAGGTGACGGGTTTTCTCGAGAAGCCGAAGTCTACCCACCTGCGTTCGCCCTGGAACCCCGACATGGTGGATGCCTCGATGGGGATCTACATCTTCAACACGGATGTGCTGCTGCCGGCGCTGATGCGGGACGCGGAAAACGAGGACTCGAAGCACGATTTCGGCCATAACATCCTGCCCGACATCCTGGGCAAGTACAAGATGTCTGCCTATAACTTCGTCGACGAGAATCGCAAGGAGCTGTACTGGCGCGATGTCGGCACGCTCGATGCGTACTACGACGCGAACATGGACGTCGCGTCGGTCAACCCGGTCTTCAACCTGTATGACAATGACTGGCCGATGCGCACGCGGGTTCGGCAATACCCACCAGCCAAGTTTGTCTTCGGATCGGCAGGGCACGACGGCTCCGCGGTCAACTCGGTGATCTCGGCTGGCTGCATCGTGTCAGGCGCCTGCGTGTCGAACTCGCTGTTCTCGCAGGATGTGCGCGTCAACTCGTACTCACAGGTGGACTCGAGTATCGTGTTTTCGCACGTCAATATCGGGCGCAACTGCCAGATTCGCCGTGCCATTATCGATCGCGATGTGAATCTTCCTGAAGGTACGGTGATCGGGTACAGCGAGGCGGAAGACCGCAAGAACTACTTCGTCACCGAGTCGGGGCTTACCGTGGTGGCTCGCGATCCCTCGCTCTATGAGCAATCCATCCACCCGGTCACGCTCGGAGAGCAGGGTTAGTGTGCTTACGTTCTGCTACTGCAGGCGTCCCTAGTCGCATGGGCGCATGGTCGGCAGTGAGGGCAGGCGGGTTTGGGGCAGGATGGTGCCGGGTGGTGCTGCCCTGCCTCGCCCTGGTTTGCGCGCTGATGTTCAGCGGCTGCGGCAGCTTTTTCCAGCCCAACAGCTCCGGGACGGGCAGCGGATCAGGTACTGGTACGGGCAGCGGGTCTGGCAGCGGCACTGGCCTGCTGGCGCTCGACTCGGTCTACGTTGCCAACAGCAACCCTTCGCTGGACACGGTGGCCGCCTACTCACTGACCGGCGCCGGGGTGCTGAACAACCTGGCTGGCTCGCCTTCGGTGCTGCCGGAAACGCCAACTGCCTTTGCCATCAACCCGGCCGGGACACTGCTGTGGGTGGGCAGCCAGCTGGGGGCGATCTACGTCTACGTCATCAACACTGACGGCTCGCTTAGCCTGGGCAACAGCCAGCAGCCCGTGCAGCCGGTCGCTGCGAGTTCACTGCTCGTGGACCCGAGCGGGCAGTGGTTGCTGGCTCTTTCGAATACCAGCTCAGGACTCAGTTCAACCACCAACCCGACGGTGAGCGTCTTCCAGATCGACAGCAGCAATGGTACTTTGACCCCGTCCGGAAACGCCCTGCCTCTCGATCCAGGAACTTCTTTCCAGCTCGCTTTCGCGCCCAATGGTATCCAACTGTATGCCGCGCTGGGCACGGGAGGCGTGGACGGGCTCAGCTTCAGTCCGCAATCCGGTGTGCTGAGCAAGCTGAGTGTTTACCTGGCCCCGACCACCAGCGGCGGCGCGGCGCAGGGGCTTGCCATCGATCCCCAGGGCAAGTACCTGTTTGTCGCGGAAACAGCCCTGAATGGTGTAGCCGTTTACTCCATCGGCTCGAATGGCGTGCTAACCGCGGCGCCTGGGTCGCCTTACCCGGACAGCCCGGATGCAAACCATCCCAACTACGGCGCCAAGTCCGTGCTGGTCGACAAGACAGGCGCCTATGTCTATGTCAGTAATTCGTCCACCAACACCATCAGCGGCTACACGCTGGCCAGCAGTACCGGTACGCTGACGGCCATGGCCGGCTCGCCGTTTGTCACGGGAACCAGCCCGTACAGCCTGGCCCAGGACAGCAGTGGAGCCTTCCTGGTAGCTGCCTGCATCGGCGGCACGCCAGACCTGCAAGTCTTCGGCATTGCAGCGGCGACGGCCGCCACCCCGGGGGCGCTGACTTCTGTCGGCACGGCAAGTACCGGCAGTGTGAGCCCCGCTGGCGCCATTGCCGTGGCCACCACTCCCTGATTGAGGGTGCAACGAGCTGGCATGGAGCGAGCAGCTGGAAGCAGCCAGCCAGGTTGCACCACGAGCGGTGCTATGCTGGGGCACACCGTGGCCACGCGACGTCTCAGGCTGTTCTGCACCACCTCCCGGCGCGCTGCTCTGCTGCCCGTCCTGCTGCTCGCTCCATTCCTTCTGACCGGCTGCGCCCGCCTTCATCCGGGCGGCAGCCTGGGCTATGTATATGTCGTCTCGCGAGGTACCTATATCCGCGATCGGCTGGCGGCGGTGTCGAATCATGTAGAAAACATCACCAATGGCGAGCGGCTGCAGGTGCTGCAGCACGATCGGCGCTTCTACCAGGTCAAAACGCCGGATGGAAAAGTTGGCTGGCTGGAAGAGCACTCGGTGATCGATCAAGCGGAATTCGACAGGTTTGCGGGCCTTGCCAGTTCCCATCAGAAAGACCCCGCAGTCGCGACCGCCGTGCTGCGCGACGAGATCTTTCTGCACCTGACGCCCGGCCGCAAGACCGAGCACCTGTACCTGCTCGCCGCCAACGACAAGCTGCAGCTGCTGGTGCGGGCTTCGGTTGAAAAACCGCTGCCACCCCAGGCAGTGCTGACCCCGAAGTCGCTGCACCCGGTGCGGCGCGCACGCCCGGTACGTCCTGCCATCGTGAAAAAGGAGCAGGGGGGCTCGACGGTCTACGCGCAGGCGCCGCCCAAGCCGGACAGGTACACTGCGCCCGACCTCGATCCCGATGCAGCCTGGATGGCGACCCCGATGGAGGACTGGTGGCTGGTACGCGACAGCGCCGGCAAGGTGGGCTGGGTGCTGGCGCGGGGCATGGATGTCGATGTCCCGGACGAGGTGGTGCAGTACTCCGAAGGGCGCAGGATCGTGGGTGCCTACCTGCTGAACACGGTCCTCGATAACGGCGAAGCCCCGCCCAGGCACATCGGTCCGGAAGAACAGAAGCGCATCGCCAAGCGCGCCGCCGCGAAGGCCAGCGCGAAGCGCCGGGAGCCGAAAGCCGCCCACACCGCGCAGCCAGCGGCTCCGCCTCCACCTGCACCCGTCCCCCACCAGGTCGGCCAGTACGTCACGGTGACGACCGAGTTCAAGGATGGGCTGCCGTACGACTGGGACCAGGTGCGCGTGTTTATCTGGAACCGGAGCAAGCACCGGTACGAGACAGCGTACCGACTGCGCGAGCAGCAGGGCTACCTCCCGGTCGTGGTGGGCAGCGAGCCGATCGAAAAGATGGGCGTGGAACCAACTTTCACCATCCGCACGACGCCTGACGGCGTGGTGACCCAGGATGATGGCGGATCGTTTCACCCGAAAGTGGTAAATACGACGCAGTACCGGCTGGAAGGCGGCATTGTGCGCCGGGATACCCCTCTTCCCCTGAAACCTGGCGAGATCGCCTCGTCCGATGGCGCGCACCCGGCAGGAATCCGAAAAGGCGTTGCTGCAGTTGCTCTAAACAGGAACAGTCGCCGCGCCGGCGCAGCTTCGCCACGCCACAATCATGTTCCCCACAGGCGCCGTTGAGGAACCAATCACTTCTTTTCCGAGTTTCGTGAACTTTTTTCTACATGACGGTACAAAAGTTTGGCATGCTAGGGGAGGAAGCGGGAGCGGGAGTGCCTCTCCTCGACCGCCCTTACCCAAGTCAGCAAGCGTTGTACGCAATGTCGTCGGCGTGCGGAGCCGGAAGCATCGTCGCCGCCCCAGCCGAACACTCTGCTTCCCTGCTGTGCGCAGCAGCGAAGCAATGGATCACTCAATCAGGAAGGATGCCGCCCATGGTACGTGGGACGGCAAGGAGATCGGCACATGGATAACAAGCCGGCACAGAATATCCAGGACACGTTTCTGAACACGGTCCGCAAGGATAAAACACCCATCACGATTTACCTGGTCAGCGGCGTGAAGCTCACCGGCAAGATCCGCTCCTTCGACAAGTACTCCGTGCTTCTCGAAAACAACAGCCAGGAACAGCTGATCTTCAAGCATGCCATTTCAACGGTAGTCAGTACTCGGTCGGTGCTGCATGCGGAGCACCGGGTGCCGGGCGTTGTGGGTGCGCCGGCAGCAGGTGCCGTGGTGGCTACCGAACACGCGCAGGGCGCCTAGCGCTGCGCGCAGCCGGCAAGGGAGCAATCACGGTTCGACGCCACGATCATCTGCCTGCAGATACCCCCGGCGCCCAGGCTTTGCCTGGAGCAGGGGAGCTGAAGGCCATCCCTGCGGAAGGCAGTGGCAGGGGTGCGCCTCCATCGCATGCCGGCCGGCGCGCCGAGGCGGGACAGCGAGCGTTCCTGGTCTACCCGCGCTTCTCAGCCTTGAAACCGGCGTTGGGCCGCACGGCCATGCTGGCGCGGGATGCTGCCCTGCTCAGCAGCATGGACGATGAAACAGCCGAAAGCACCGAGGCCTCGCCGGTGCGGGCGCGGCCGGACGCCGAAAATGGCACGGCTGAGTTTCGTGAGCTGACCGAAAGTGCCGGCGGCGTCATTGTCGGCTCGATGGAGCAGCGGCGGGCCCGGCCTGATCCGGCGACCCTGCTCGGTTCCGGCAAGGTCGAAGAACTCGCCGGTGCCGCCGCGATGGCCGAGGCCTCGATCATCCTGATCGATCATGACCTGAGCCCGACCCAGCTGCGCAATCTTGAAGATGCGCTGCCCTGTCCGATCGTCGACCGCACCCAGCTGATCCTGGATATCTTTGCCCGCCATGCCCGCACCCGCGAGGGCCAGCTGCAGGTGGAACTGGCGCAGCTGGAATACATGCTGCCCCGGCTGACGGGCCGAGGCCGCGCCATGTCGCAGCTGGGCGGCGGTATCGGCACCAGGGGTCCCGGGGAAACGCAGCTCGAGACTGATCGCCGCCGCATCGGCAAACGGCTGGTGATCCTGCGTCGCGAGTTGGAGCGGGTACGCCGGGTCCGTCACCAGCAGCGGTCCCGGCGGGAGTCTGCCCCGGTACCAACCGTTGCGCTGGTCGGCTACACCAATGCCGGCAAAAGCACGCTCTTCAACCTGCTGACCGGCGCCGAAGTGCTGGCCTCGTCGCGCATGTTTGCCACGCTTGACCCCAAGCTCCGCTCATTGGTGCTGCCCTCACGACGCAAGGCACTGCTGTCGGACACGGTTGGCTTCATCCGCAACCTGCCCCATGCCCTGGTGACCTCGTTTCGCGCGACGCTTGAAGAGGTGGAGAAGGCTGAGGTCCTGCTGCATATCCGGGACGCGGCCGACCCACTCTCCGAGGAGCACAAGATCGAGGTGGAGAAGGTGCTGGGCGAGCTCGATGTACTCGCCAAGCCCCGGATCGAGGTGTTCAACAAGCTCGACCTGCTGCCGGAGCATGAGCGCGAGGGCATTCTGGCGACTGGTGCGGTGGGTGTTTCGGCGCTGCAGGGTACCGGGGTCGCTCAGCTGCTGACCGCGATCGATACGGCGCTGGTCGCTGACCCGATTGAGGAAGCCGAGATGTGGGTGCCGCAGAGTGCCGGGGAGGTCGTCGCCGCACTGGAAAGCGGTGGCCTGGTGCTGTCGCGCCGGTTTGAGCAGCGCGCGGGCGAAGACGGGGTGCTGCTGCGCGCGGCGGCACCGCGCTCCCTGCTGGGCCGCTGGCGGCGGTACCGGGTCGACGCACCCGCGGCTAAGAGCTAGACCGCCTGCGCGGCTGGCGCCCACTTCGTGGCGGGTGGCGAGCCCGCCGGCCGGCGACTGGCACAGCTTTGCAGTGCTCCCTTTCATGGCGAGCTAGACTACTGTCATGGCATTGAACGACGCTCAGATCGAGACTGCCTGGAGGCTGCTGATCTCCGCGGAGACGCGGGCGCTGTACTTCGGCGAACTGGCGAGCCGCTACAGCTCCCAGCGCCAGGCTGTCACCTTTGTGTCCTTCTTCTTTTCCTCTGGTGCAGCGGTTGCAGCCTTGAGCCGGCTGCCAGTATGGCTCCCTGTCTTCTGCTCGCTCCTGGTCGCCCTGGCAACCGCCTACTCTGTTGCCGTTGGGCTCGAAAGCAGGATCAGGACGATGGGAAAGCTTCATTATTCGTGGCTGTCACTTGGCCAGGACTACACCAGGCTCTGGGAGCACACGTGGGCAGAGGATGCCGAGTC
>CAXTEW010000065.1:0-11993 GCA_964243175.1 uncultured Acidobacteriaceae bacterium | reverse complement strand
CACCGATGTGCCCCAGACCGTGGCCAAGATATTCAATATGACCTTCGTCGGCAAGGTGGATAGCGATTCCTACCGAGAGCGCACCATGTGGAACATGATGGCGCTGCAAAGCTCCCATGATTCGTACTACTTCGGTGCAGGCTGGGGCAGTGTCCGCGCCTCGAGTTTCCTCTACTCCATGCTCGGCAACGTCGGCATCCCGGGAATTTTCCTGTTCTTCTTTTTTCTCTTCCAGGCATTTCGCCCCCTGTTCCACCCCACACGCTATGCCCGTTTCGAGCTTTACGAGCGGTCACTCTTTGGCATCATCATCATGTTGATCGCTCTTTTCATCGCCACACCTGATCCCATCATGCCGATCATCTGGGTGCTGTTTGCCGTCGCGACTGCATCGAAGCCGCGAAGAGTTGTTCCCCAGGAAACCCGACCCAGCCGGCTTCCGCTGGGCCGGCCGACGCTGGTCCATCAATAAAGCACGTGAATTTTTCCACAAAAATGCAAGCTACCCGGTGCACCGGGTGTGAAGCAAGTTCTACTCACATCCATGCACAATTAGCAACGCGCCAAGTAAGTCCTTCAAGAGCCCTGTGTTATCTACTCACTTAGTTGTACTTTCTGAATTTTATACACTTATGAGTTACACGGCGCGCCGTGAATGGCTCCGGACCTAAGTAATGAAATAGGGCCTTTTCACTCGCTGGCCCTATAGTCACGTTTCCTTCTTCACGCTAGCATGCGGATAAGAGACTCGAAACTGCACAGACATGGTAGCTATGCCCTGCCTGCGGGCCGGCTCTTGAAGGAAAATTCATGCCCCGCATCCCACTCTCCAAACAGGCAAACCATTTGCTCACCTCTTCCCTGCTTTGCCTGGCCGGTGGCGCCGCTGCTCACGCTCAGTACTCCACGATTCCTTCCATGCCACTACAGACATTCCAGGACAGCCTCGGGGTGAATGTCCATATGGAGTACACGGACGGCAAGTACGCAAATAGTTCCGCGGTGCTGGGGGACTTGCAGTACCTGGGCATCCACAATGTTCGCGATGAAGTTCCGGCGCCGGCAAACTGGCTCCCACACGGTCAGGGAGTCGCAGCGATCGAAATACTGGCCGCCAACAACATCAAATTCAATCTGGTTGCGGCGGACGTGCAAAGCCTGTCCACCAGCATGCAGCAGCTGGATGCGCTCGTTCAGAAGAATCCCGGTTCGGTAATCTCGATTGAAGGTCCGAACGAGATCAATAACTTCCCCGTACCTGTCGCGCCTGGTCAGTCCGAGGAGCAGTCCGCGGAAGCATATCAGCGCAGTCTCTACAGCGCGGTCAAGAGCGACAGCCTCTTCCAGAACACCCCGGTCTTGTACCTGACCGGCGGAGCGCCCATCAATCTGCAGACGAACCAAGGTCTCGCTGACATCGCAAATACGCACCCGTACCCGCACAACGGGGAGCAGCCCTCTGTCTGGCTGCCACGCGATTTCGCGAGCTACTTCCAGATGACCGGCACCTACACCAAGAACATCACCGAAACCGGCTACTATACCCTGCCGCAGGTGACGAACTGGGGCGGTGTCGACGAGCCCACACAGGCAGAACTGCTCCTGAACGACTACTTCGATGCTGCGCTCCAGGGTGTTGCCCACACCTACGTGTATCAACTGCTGGACGCCTATCCTGACCCGCAGAACAACAACATGGAATACCACTTCGGGTTCTTCCACCTGGATAACTCGCCCAAGATCATTGCGTACGCCATGCGCCACCTTGCTGACGTGCTGCCGGCGGATAAGCCCTCTGCGCAGCAGAACGTGCAGGCAAACATCACGGGGCTGCCAAGCGGCACAGGCCACGCGCTTGCGTTGACCGGCTCTGACGGGTCCATCGCACTTTTCCTGTGGAATGAAGCGCCGGTGTGGAATGAGTCTGCCGAAAGCATGTTGCTGGTGCCGCCGACACCCGTGCAGGTGCAGATGAATGGCTCCTGGAACGTAAGCTATTTCAGCCCTGCCGGGGACAGCACGGTTCCCGTGGGCCAGTCGAGTGGTTCCTACCAGACCTATGCTTCCACTTATCCAACGGCTTTGATTTTCCGGAAGAAGTAGCCAGGCAGTCTCCATGCACGCAGGAACAAGGCAGCCCTCAACACGGCTGCCTTGTCCTTTGATGGCCGCAGCTGAGAGTCAGGCTTCTGCCTTCATCTTTCCCTTTCTGGCACAGGGAGCGACCTGTAGTAACCCCTCACTTACTTCCGCTTCCCATAGGCGTCGCCATCCTGTGGGAGCATGACGCATGGATCATCGCCTGCCTTCGCCACCGCACACGACGCTGCCCGCTGGACATGTGGGTCGTCGCGCGCTGCCGCCGATCCATCAGGCTGTGGAGCAAGAGCCTGCTGCCGAGGCGGCTCCAGTGCTCCCTCGTGTGCAGCAGCCCGTTCGCGTACTCGTCGTCGACGACGAGCCGCTGATCGCAGACACGCTGGTCCGCATCCTGGAACTCAACGGCTTTGTGGCGAGCGCGGTGTACAGCGGAGATGCAGCAATCACCGCCGCACAGGCCAACCCTGTGGACATCGTGCTCTGCGACATTCGCATGCCGGGCAAGGGAGGCATCGCAGCCGCCCGGCTCCTACGGCAGCATTGCCCCCGTACCCACGTGGTGCTTTTCTCGGGACAGGGTTCGCATAGCGGAGAGGGCGACTTCCTGACGCAGGATGGGGAGTGCTTTGATCTTTGGCCGAAACCGATTCACCCCAACGACCTTGTCGAACGGCTGCGGCGACTCTGTCCTACCGCCTAATCCTTGCTCAGCGCCGCCCCGACGAGTGCCGCTCGACCCCACAGGAGAGCCGCCCCACGTCCCTGCTGCCATCAGCGCTTAAAACTCGCCGTGCAGTTTGACACTGAAGATATCGACCGGGCCGCGATCCCGATTGAAGCCTGGATTGCTGATGCGCTGGTAATCCCCCGCAAGCCAGTAAGACTTGTGGATGCTGACACTGTAGAAAGCATCCAGTGCCTGCTCGGAGGCCTTGCTGATGTGACCATCTCCGACAAACCCGTCGATGCCGCCCATGCCGAGGTAGCGGGCATGCGGGTCCGAGATCCAGCCGAAGTTGTAGCCGCCGCCGGTGACATCGTTGGGCCGGGACCAGGAGGAGCCCTTTGCAAGCACGCCCGCGGCTGCGGAGCGATCAGTCGATGTGTAAGCATCCACTTCCGTCTTGCCGTCAGAGGCCATGGCCCGGGCAAACACCCCCACGTCGCGAACGACGTACTGCTCCCCGAAAATGCCGATGCCTTCTTTCACGTTCGGCTTACGGACCCAGCACAGGTCTGGCGCGGTGGCATTGTCCGATCCATAGTTGAAGCCGGGACAGGTCGTCGCGTTCTCGCGCGGGTTGGCTTTGAAGGCCGCGATGGCGTCGTTGAAACGGCCGATGTTCTCGTGATTGCGGTAACCGAGAACCCGAACAGTTCCCCCGCCGTGCGCTTCATGCTTGTGCTCGATTTCTACCTGGTCCCCGTAGAATTTGCCCAGTCGGAAGTCGACAGGCAGCTGATTCGGGTCTTTCGGTGGAGTGATCCGGCCGTAGCGCACAGCCCACTTGTCCCAGTACAGCTCCGCCACACCGCCGTATGAGTAACCCCGGGCATTGGAGGCGAAGTCGTAAGCGGCGTAGGTCAGGAAAGCCAGGTTGAAGATGCCTTGGCGCGGATCGATGTCGAACGCGTTCTTGTCGAAGAAATCAAGGATGCTGAAGTTACCGACCTCGAAGACCAGACGCCTGCTGCTGTAAGTCTTCCCCAACTGCAGCGGACTGGATTCTTCCTTGACCTGCTGCCCTCCCAGGCCGATCGTCTGCTTGCCGTAGATGCGGGATACATACAGCGTCGGCTTTTCATCGCCGCCCTTCTGCAACTCGAAATCCTGCACCGCTCCACCCAGGCCTTTGAGATTGGAGAGGGGCCGTTCCGAAATAACCTCCGGAGCGAAGTAGATCTCTCCACCTTTCCAGACCTGCGCTCCCAGGTACAGCGTGGCTGAGCCGGTGAAGGCCTGCTCCGCTGTAGGCAGCAGCGAATTGTTGCTGCCATCCGCATTGGTGTAGGCGGCGGAGAACGCATTTTTCCAGCCATAGATGTAGGTGAACTGGCTGTACGCGTTCCAGCTTTCATCCTCCATGTTGTGCTTGCCATGCTCCGCGAGCAGCTTCATAAAGCTGGGTTGATCCTCTGCCGGGGCGACAGGATGCGCATCCTGCGCGTGCAGCAATGGGGTGGATAGTGCACTGCCCAGCAGCAGCAAGGCTCCGGCATAGACGGAAAGCTTCGCGCGCCCTGCTTGACGCGGCGTTTGAACCGGCGCCTGGCTCGACATTTGACGCCAAGCCCGCCCCGAATCGACCGGTCGCGGGACGCGAACGCACCCGGTCCTATCGAAGTCTGCCTGGAACCAGGGATGGTTGCACATGCGCGCACGGCCTCGCACGTGGCCACCGTGAAAACTGTCTTGCTGTTGCAATGGTGGTCCTTGATCATGGCCGGGCGACTCTGGCACCGGTCACGGGAGTTTGGTTGGTGAGAAGCAGACAGCGGCCAGCGGTTCTGCTCGCTTCCTGAAGTTCACCGTTCTTTCACAAAGCAGACCAGCGACGGCGCGTTCCAGACATAAGGCCGACCCCGACCGCGCCGGAACGATCCTCTTCCCTGCTCCTGCTCGTCTTTTATACCTCAGGTCTTTTAGCAGGAAGTTGCCTGCTCCGCGGCACGGGTGACCACTGCCCGCAGCGACTGGTACGCTCAAAAGCGTTTGCCATCCACTCCAGGAGCATGTTTCGTGACGCGTCGCGCTTCCTCCACAATGCTTGTGCTCTTTGCAATGACCTGCCCCGCGGTGCTGGCGCAGCAGGCTACGATCGCGGCCTCACCATCTGGAGACCGCTGGCTGCTATCGGCGGGCGAGATGAGCTACGTGGTCGGGATCAACGATGCCCACATGCCACAAACGTTGTACTGGGGAGCCCGGATCCCCGGTATGGACAGCCTGCCCGCCGCGAGGATGCGCCCGGAGCTTGCCTCCTTTGACCCTCCCATCGCGACCACGCCCCTTGAGTACCCGGCCTGGGGTGGGGGGCTCGATTACGAGCCGGCGATCAAGGCCAGCTTCCCTAATGGCAACCGCTCGATGACGCTGCTTTTCGACAAGGCGGATCAGCCCTCGCCCGACACCCTCGAGCTCACACTGCGTGACGCGGTGGAACCGGTCTACGTTCACCTTTACTACCAGGTCTTTCCGCAGGGTGTGCTGGCGCGCTGGTCAGAGATCGAGAACCGCTCGCAGACCACGGCCACACTCGAGAACGCAGCCAGCAGTACCTGGAACCTGCCACCGGACGCGCGCTACCAGCTCTCCTGGCTGACCGGCCACTGGGGCGGGGAGTGGCAGCTGCAGCACGAAGCTGTGCAGCCGGGGACACGCATCCTTGAGAGCCGCCGCGGCAGCACCGGCCACCAGGCGAACCCCTGGTTCTCCATCACCGCGGCGGGCGCAACAAGTGAAACGGCAGGCCCTGTCTGGTTCGGAGAGTTGGCCTGGAGCGGCAGCTGGCGCATCGCCGTCGAGGAAAACGAGTCGAAGCAGGTGCGGATCACCGGCGGCTACAATCCCTTCGACTTCTCGTACCCGCTTGCGCCGGGAGCGAGCCTGGCGACCCCGCACTTCTATGCCGGCTATACGGGACAGGGTGAGGGCGAGGCGTCGCGCATCCTGCATCGGTTTCAGCAGCAGGCGATCCTGCCGCAGGCACCCACGCCCAGGCTGCGCCCTGTGCTGTTCAACTCGTGGGAAGCCACAGGCTTTGATGTGACCGAGGCGGGGCAGCTGTCGCTTGCGGAGCGTGCTGCGCGCCTGGGTGTGGAACGCTTTGTCATCGATGATGGCTGGTTTGGCCAGCGCCACAATGACCATGCCGGGCTAGGCGACTGGACTGTGAACCCGCAGAAGTTCCCGCACGGCCTGCAGCCGGTGATCGACCGCGTGCACCAGCTGGGCATGGACTTCGGCTTGTGGGTCGAGCCCGAAATGGTCAACCCCGATTCGGATCTCTACCGCGCACATCCGGACTGGGCCATGCATTTCCCCGGGCGCCCGCGTACCGAGGCCCGCAACCAGCTGCTGCTGAACCTGGCCCGGCCCGATGTGCGGGCCTATGTGTTCGGCTTTCTGGACGACTTGGTCACGAAGAACAAGATCGACTTCCTGAAGTGGGACTACAACCGTAACTGGTCAGAGCCGGGCTGGGTGACGGCCCCGCTGGCCGAACAGCAGACCATCTACGTGAGATACGTCGAGAACCTGTATAGCATCCTTGCCGAGCTGCGACGCAAGCACCCCGGGCTTGAGATCGAATCCTGCTCGGGCGGCGGCGGCCGCGTCGATGACGGCATCCTGCGCTATACCGACCAGGTCTGGCCATCCGACAACACCGATGCGCTCGACCGGCTCACAATCCAGGACGGCTTTACCCATGCGTACACGCCCGGCGTGATGATGGCCTGGGTGACGGACGTGCCGAGCGGCATCGACGGCCGGGCGGAGCCGCTCCGCTTCCGCTTCGACGTAGCGATGACCGGGTCGCTCGGCATCGGCGGCAACCTGAACAAGTGGTCTGACGAGGAAATGCAGGCAGCCGCCACGCAGGTCGCGTTCTACAAAACCGTACGCCCCCTGGTGCAGCAGGGATCGCTCTATCGGCTGACACCCTCACTCGCGATGGCGGGCCGCTGGGCGACCGAGTACGTGGCAGCTGACAAGTCGCAGGCCGTTGTGTTCGCCTTTCTGCACTCGCAGCAGTATGGCGAGGCGTTTCCGGCGCTCCGCCTGGAAGGGCTCGACGCGGCTGCTACTTACACGATTACGCCGCGTGATCCGCGGAAGGCTCAAGGAACACCGCAGCAGGCTACCGGGGCAGAGCTGATGGGGGAGGGACTGCGAGTCGGGCTGCGAGGGGACTACGACAGCACGGCGGTTGTGCTGCAACGCCGCTAGCGCCCTGGACCGCCTGCGCGGCTGGCGGCGACTTCGTGGCGTGTCTTTGTGGGTGCTTGAGTGTCGATTTCTGTGACTCTCCCGGATGGTCGAGCTGTGCTGAAGCTAGACCTAAGATCACACGCCACGAAGTGGCCGCCAGCCGCGCAGGCGGTCTTGCCCTTTCAAGCGACAGGAACAGACTTAACCAGGTTGCGCGGGCTGTCGACATCGACGCCATGGGTTAACGCAACATAGTAGGCGAAGAGTTGCAGGGGTACCGCTTCGAGCAGGGGCAGCAGGTACTCCGGCGCCGCGGGGATCTCGATCGTCTCCGAAACCAGCGCCCGCACCTCGCTGTCACCCTCATTGACAAGCGCCAGGACGCGCGCCCCCTGCGTGTGCAGGATGCTGAGCAGGTTCACCGTGCGCTCGTAGCGGCGCGAGGAATCAGGATCGCCCGGGTCGTAGGCCGCCAGCACGACCAGCGGCACCTCGTCGCTCACCAGTGCATTAGGCCCGTGCAGTACCTCGCCCGCGGGGTAGCCCTCTGCGTGCACATACGAGCTTTCCTTCAGCTTCAGCGCGCCCTCGCGGGCCAGAGGGTAATGCACGCCCCGACCCAGAAACAGGTAGCTGCGGGCATCGGCAAAACGATGCGCACAGCCCTGCGTGCGACGCGTCCATGGCTCAAGCCAGCGTTCCAGGAGGTCCGGCAGCTGCCCGATCGCACCCAGCCTGGCCTGCAGCTGCTCGCCGGGCAGGCGACCGCGCGCCTCGGCGGCTGCAAGCGCCAGCAGGTGGAGAAGCGCCAGCTGGTTGGTAAAGCTCTTGGTGGCGGGGATCGCTTTTTCCCGTCCTGCTTCTGTGCACAAGGCAACGTCGGCCTCGCCCATCATTGTCGAGCCAGGCACATTGGTCATGGCGATGGTTGATTGTCCGCGCCCCTGTGCTTCCCGCAGCGCGGCCAGCGTGTCGCCGGTCTCACCCGATTGCGAAATCACCAGCACGACCGCCCCGGGTGTCGTGTTGCTGGTGCGGTAGGAGTACTCGCTTGCGTACTCGACGTCGACCGGCAGGCCGCTCAGGTCTTCGATTGTGACTTCGGCCATAAGCCCGGCGTGACGGCTGGAGCCGCTGGCGATGATGACCAGCGAAGACGCCGTGGCCAGCAGTGCACGTGCCGGCGCAAAAACTTCGTTGCGGAGAGAGGACCGGTCGCCCGCCAGGGCCACCGCAAGCAGCCTGCGCAATGCTGCCGGCTGCTCGTAGATCTCCTCCAGCATTGCGTGTTCAAACGTGCGCGGAGACTTGCTCACACACTCACCATGCCTTCTGTTCAGACCGTCCCCGATTTTACGCTTGTTCCCCTGGCGAGGGGTGCTCTCAAGGGCGTCCGCTCGTCAGTGCTGATCACCGCTGAAACAACAAAACTCCTGGGGAATCCAGGGCGCAGCGCAAGGGAGTCGAAGGATCCTGCTTTTCACGCGCGCAAGCGGAAACACAGCAGATCCTTCGGCTTTGCTTAGGATGACCCTTGTGAAAGGTGTCAACGAGATAGCGACGCCTGACGGAGTTACAAAGGTGAACAGCGGACAGCAGGAAACTGTCACTCACGCGCCTGCGATGCTGCCGTAACCAGCTTGCGCATGGAAGCGAGGAACGTGAAGTGCACCAGCGCGCCGCCCTTCGCCGCCTTGGTAATGAGCGCCTGCGCGTGCTGCGTCCACTCCGGTGGCGCGGGCACGCGGGCGTCGAGGTAGGCGAGCGCCTGCACCCCCGTGGCACCCAACTCGGCCAGTTGCAGGCCCAGGGTAGCGGTGTCACTCAACCGCGGCGTTTGTGCAGCCAGCTCCAGCATGGCAGGCGCGGTGCGCTGCCATGTCAGGAAGCGCTCCCGCAGGTCGGCGACCGCCTGCGGACGTCCCGGCTGAAAGCCCTGCGGCACGTCACCGCTCGTATCGGGTTCCCCTTTGCCCGGCGCCGCAGTCGGGCCGGCCGCAGGGATCTGCCGGGTCCTGCCCTCCAGCACCGCATCGACATCCCCGGCGATCTGCTGCCGTGAAGGTGGGTCCGCCACAACGGCATCGACCAGCCGGTCGAGCGTTGTGTACGCATCGGTCTTCTGACCGACATAGCGGTCGCTGAACGACACCGGCTCGATCACCGACGCAAGCAGTTCGAGAGCTTCCGGGTGGAGGTTGCCGGCGAGATTCCTGCGCAGCTTTTCGGGACCGGTGATGTGGGTCAGCCCGACATCTTCAAGCTCGAGCGACACCCGGCGCAGCCGTTCGTACATGTAGGGGACATCGCGATCGCTCTGCGGCGACCAGAAGCGTTCGGCGATGGCCAGGGTGCGCGGCCACACACGGCTGTCGACCGTTTCAGCTTTGATCTGCTCGGCCCACATACATGTTTCGCCGCCCAGGATCAGCTTCGCCTGCGCTGCGTCAAGCGTGGTGTCCGCGGGTACAGGATCGGCGAGAAACATCTGCGCCGCCGTCTTCTCCCCATCGAGATAGTAGGGCGCCGAAAGGATTCCCTTGTAACCCTGCTTCGCACCAGCTGAGAGCGACTCCTCACCTCGCCAGCTCTGGATGACGATGTCCTTCGGCAGCGCCGGGTTGAGGATCTCGTCCCAGCCGATCATGATTTTGCCATGCTTCTTGAGGATGGGCAGCAGGCGCTGGTTGAAGTACGCCTGCAGTGCCGGCGGCCCGGCAAAGCCGTGCTTCTGCATAAACGCCTGGATACGCGGGTTCGCCATCCAGCCGGTGCCCGCTGTCTCATCACCGCCTATGTGGAAGTAGGCGTCGGGGAAGATCGCGGCCATCTCACCGACAAACGCATCGATGAACTTGTAGGTGCTTTCCTGGGTCGGATCAAGCTCCGCCGCCGGGATGCCGAAAACAGTTGGCAGCGCCTTGATATCCTCGCCGGAGCCGAGTGCAGGATAGGCAAGGATCCAGCTCGAGCTATGGCCGGGCATATCAAACTCCGGCACGACGCGAATACCACGTGCCCGCGCATACGCCACCACCCCGCGCATCTGGTCCTGGGTGTAGAAGTCGCCACCCGATCCGATCTGCGTCAGCTTCGGAAACTTCCTGCTTTCCGCGCGGAAACCCTGGTCATCTGACAGGTGCCAGTGGAAGACGTTCAGCTTGGCCACGGCCATGCCGTCCAGCTGGCGCTCAATGACCGCGACCGGCTCGAAATGCCGGCTCACATCGATCATGAAGCCACGCCACTGGAAGCGCGGCTTGTCGTCGATCGTGATCGCCGGCAGTACGCACGCGCCACGTGCATTACTGGCGAGTTGCAGGAGGGTTTCCATGCCGTGCATGGCCCCAACGTCGGTCGCCGCTGACAAGACCGCGTTCTCTGGCGTGACCTTAAGGCGGTAGCTCTCGTCTTCATCGAACCCCTGCACCGGCTCGCCCGGCCCGGCAACGTCGATCGTGAGCGTGGCGCGCCCCGAAACTGGCTGGCTCTGCGAGCGGAGAACATCGCCGCCGCAGGTGCGGTCCAGCCGCACCAGCATGCGATGCACAGCAGCCGCAAGGCGAGGGTCACCGGCCAGCGCGGGGGATGCCACGGTGAAGTGCGACAATCCCTGCGCCGGGGTCACAATCAATGCGCCGTCTGCACGCTGCGCAGAAGCCGGCATAGGCATCAGGTCTACCTGCTGCGCGATGGTGGAATCAGGCGCGGCCATGGTCGCGAGTGCTGCAAGCAGCGGCAAAGAAAACAACTTCATGCGTGAGTGACTCCTGCTTCAATCAATTTTTTCAAGAATTAAGGAGCGGGATCGAAATCTGTTCAAGAAGCGAGGAGCCGGACCGGGTGCTCCGACAATTACGCTGGCTTCTGAACAGTTCCATAGAATTCGTCCAGGACGTCTATCCCGAGCCGGCGATGCCTCCATTTACTTGAACGAGCTCCACCCGGTTCGTTCGAGGTTCCAGAACAACATGCCGCCGCTAGCGATTGCGACCAGCAGAAGCAGAAGACCAGCGGCCGTCCGCCCGAACAGAAGATCGCCGCAGCCAAACAGCGTGCAGTACACCAGCATCAGTCCCAGCACCCAGTGGAAAGCAGCCAGCGGCAGCACATTGCCTGGCTCGTGACCAGCCGCAAGCTGCCACCGCCGCCATCCGGGTCCGGCAGGGTGCACTTTTGCGTAGAAGCTGTCGAGTTTTTCCTGCGGCTCCGGCCGGGTCGCCATGGTCGTCACAATCCAGCAGACAGTGGTAAAGGCGGTGGCAAGACAAAGCAGCCAGGCGAAACCATGCGCGTCGTCCGGATTGAGCGGGCCCGGCGGCAGCAGGTGATCCTGGGCTCGCAACCGGTCCCCGACCCACGCCGCAGACCGCGATTGCAGCCACAGCGACGATGCCGCCGCGGCGATCATGGCGGAAATCTCGCTCCACGCGTTGATGCGCCACCAGAACCAGCGCAGGATGAAGACCAGGCCGGCGCCAGCGCCCAGCGCCATCAGAAACTTCCACGCACCGGCGATGGAGGTCATGTAAAAGGTGGCAATCGCCGAGCTGAGCGTCACGATCAGCGTGGCCCAGCGCGACGCCACAACATAGTGGTGGTCGGTCGCCTGCTTTCTGAGAAAGCGCCGGTACACATCGTTCACCAGGTACGACGCGCCGAGGTTCATCTGCGTGGCGATCGTCGACATATACGCCGCAGCAAAGCCGGCCAGCATGAGACCGCGCAGCGCCGGTGGCAGATACCGGTTCATGATGACGATGTAAGCGCCTTCCTTGTCCTCGGCGCCAGGCAGCAGCGCCAGCGCGACCAGTGCGGTCAGCACCCAGGGCCACGGCCGCAGCGCATAGTGCGCGACGTTGAACCAGAGCGTTGCGGCGACGCCGTTCTTTTCATCCTTGGCCGAGAAGATACGCTGCGTAATGTAACCACCGCCGCCCGGCTCCGCCCCGGGGTAGGA
>CAXTEW010000064.1:0-12355 GCA_964243175.1 uncultured Acidobacteriaceae bacterium | reverse complement strand
GTCAATCAGCATCGTGAGGCTTTGCTGGGCACGGGAGAGCGCGGCAAGCTCCGGCACTGCGAAGGTGCCTTGGTAGACAAAGACGGAGTCGTCCATGGTCTCGCTGGGGTGCAGCGGCTGAAACGATCGATAGGGATTGACCTGGTCGCTGGGCCACTCGCACCCACTCAGGTCGCCGGCACTGATCAGAACGGCTCCGGTGATCCGGGGCGGAACGATCTCCTCGCCGCCGAGGAACTGGGTATCAAGGGTGGGGAGCGCGTGACAGCGGATTCCGTAGGTGCCTGGGTCGATCTCAGGCCGCGCAAAATAGGCGAACCAGCACTCCTGGTCAGGATGGCGGTCCTGCCACTGCTTTACCTGGAAGAGCTGCTGACCCCAGTCGACGTTGGCGTCACTGAGCAGGGTATGCACATGCCTCGGTCCTCCCCAGGCCTCGTTGGCGTAGGCAATTTCATTGGGGAACACGAGCAGGCTCGAGACGATGTGCGCCACAACGAGAACAGCACAGCCGATGGCCCAGCGACGATCGGTCGCCGCCAGGGCGGCCGTCGCTCCAGCGGCGAAGAGGATGACGAAGGCGTACATGGGCAGGAGGTGTCGCGCGCCGATATTCATGCCGGACGCCATCGCCACGGCAAGATAAATCAGCGCCGGGACCAGCGCGTAAACCAGCTCGCGGCGCTTCCCGAGTCTGCCCGTAACGGCGGCAAACGTGGCGAGAAGGAGCAGCAGAAGCAATCCAAGCGTGGTCTTGATCAGGATCACGAACGGGAAATAATCCCACTGGCCATGCGAATAAACCCTGCCGAGAAGGAAGGTGGGATACGCTGCCGCCATCCGTCTCACATCGACAAGCCCGATCAGGTACGACTCAGGCAAGAGGTGCAGACGACTGACGGCGAGAACGCCGGCTGATTCAAAGTGCGAGAGCGGCGCCGCATACTGTGCGATGGTCGGGCTGAACGCCATGCCGGCCGGACGCGCCGCGTAGCGGAACCCGTAGAAAGACCAGAGCACACAGACGCTGACAAGCACGATCACAACAAATGCGCCGGTAAGCCGGAGGGCGGTTCGTCTCCGCTCGGCGGCTGGAGCCGCAAATACCTCCCATGCCATGAGTGCCACGAACATGGGGCCGATCAGGATGCCGGAATGCTTCGTTGCCAGCAGCAGACCTGTTGCCACGCCGGCGAGGAGCAGGCGGACGGGCGTGGGCCGGGTAGCGTAGCGGTACAAGGTCCAGACCGCCGCGACAAAGAAGCACGACACGCCGACGTCGGTCGTAACCAGCGCCGAGTGGGCGAGCACATTTGGGTCGAAGACCACGAGCGTGAGCGCAACCAGACCGGCCGAGTCGCCGAACCATTCCCGAGCCGCCAGGAAAACCACAAGGCACAATCCGAGCGCAAGCAGCTCCGCACTGGCCCGCATCCGGAAGATGAGGCGCTGGCTCGCTCCATCGTTACGGGCCAGCCAGTCGCGACCATTCAGATAGGCCTCGTCTTTGAAGAACCGATGATGCAGCGGTGGCGGCACCCACAGGTGGTCCCAGAGAATGGGAGCGGTCGCGAGGAGCTTGACCAGGGGCGGGTGTTCCGGATTGAGCCCATAATCCGCCGCTTTCCACATCATGTAGCCCGCGTACATGTGGTCATCTTCGTCAAAGGTGAGCGACTCCCGATGCACCATGGTCAGCGCCAGGGCTGCCTGCAGTACGAGGAGAGCCACTGCCGCCAGCCAAAGGTATGTGGAGCGATGCTTGGGCACGCGCCCATTGTAGAGACCGCCGGCTCCCATGCAACAGGCCTGATGGCAAACGCGGGTCCGTCTTTCCTCCCGCGTGTCGCGGGCACGCAGCGATGGCCCGGCCGCCGTTCTGCGCGCGGGAGGCCAGTTTCAACCAGGCCGGCTCAGGCCGTGGTGAGGGCGAGCCGTATGTCGCGGGATCAGGCGTAGCCAGAAGAGCAGCCGCTGCGTGCTTTATCCTGATAGTTCATTCGAAGTTGTATCTCCCGACTTGCGTCGAGGCGCCACGCCCCGGATACGAGAGAATGCGGGCCCGACCCGCGAAAGGATTTGACCCGTGTTGACCCCAGCTGCCATCCCCCGCGTGCTGTTCCGGCGAGAGCAGATCCACGCGCGTGTCGCGGAGCTGGGCGCCGCCATCACCCGCGACCTCGAGGGGGAGCAAATCCTGCTGGTCGGCGTCCTGAAAGGCTCTGCGATCTTTCTTTCCGATCTCGCCCGTACGATCGATCTGGACTGCACCTTCGACTTCGTGTCTGTCGCGAGCTACGGCAAGGGCACGGCTTCCAGCGGCCAGGTTCGCCTCCTCAAGGATCTCGATGAATCGATCGAGGATCGCCACGTGATCCTGGTCGAAGACATCCTCGACACCGGCCTGACACTCTCCTTCCTGCGCCAGCGGCTGCTGCAGCACCACCCCCGCACTCTTCGGCTGGCTGCCCTGCTCGACAAACCGGACCGGCGGGTGCAGCCGATCGAGGCCGATTATGTCGGTTTCCACATCCCTGACCACTTCGTCATCGGCTACGGCATGGACTACGCGGAACGCTACCGCAACCTGCCGGACGTCTGCCTGCTTCCCGATGAGTCTTTACCCGCCGGGCGCTAACCTGCCGCGGCCGAGGAATATGCCTTGTATCAGGACACGCCCCAGCCGGCTGCTTCGCCCTCCGAGGCGCCTCTTTCGCACGAGGAGTACCAGGACCTTGCGCAGCGGCTGTTCCCCTCGGCCGCCGCGCTGGCCGCGGCTCTCGACCATACCCTCCTGAAGCCCGAGGCGACCCATGCGCAGGTGCTGGAGCTGGCCGCCCAGGCAGCTGAGCATCACTTTGCCTGCGCCATGGTCAACCCGGTCTGGGTACCCACGGTGCAGCGTGCCCTGGTCGGCACCGGCGTGCGGACTGGCAGTGTCCTTGGCTTCCCGCTTGGTTCCACGCTGCGGAGCGTGCTGTGTTTCGAGGCCCGCGCCGCGGCACGTGCCGGCGCCCGCGACCTGGATATGGTGATGCATGTCGGCGGGCTGCTTTCAGGCATGTTCCGGGAGGTGCGCGACGATATCCAGGCCGTCGGCGAGGTGGCGCATGGGGAAGGCGCGATTCTTAAAGTCATTCTGGAAACTTCCCTGCTGGATCGGGTCCAGAAGCGCACGGCTGCCGAGCTTTGTGTCGAAGCAGGAGCTGATTTCGTCAAGACCAGCACCGGCTTCTCGGCTGGCGGCGCCACGGAAGAGGATGTTCGCCTGCTTCGCGACACCGTCGGTGCGTTTTGCGGAGTCAAGGCGTCGGGCGGGATCCGGACGCTGGAAGGCGCCCTGCGCATGGCCGCAGCAGGCGCTGACCGACTCGGCGTCAGCGCGTCGGTCGCGATTCTCGAGGCCTACAAGACCCTCTGTCCGCCGGCACCGGGGGAGAAGGCGCCGGGCATGACGCGGTCTCGTTTTTAACGGCGGATCGTCGCGGAAGCAGCAACGGCTTACCGGCGCTCCTGGGGCAGCCATGCAGCGCCGTGCCTGCTCGCCGACGCCTGGCAAGCAGCGCCGGCTGCCCTGGCGCTGCCGCTCAACGTACAATCCAGCCGCACGCGCGCTATCATGCTAGCTTCTGTGCAGGGCAGCGTCCGCTCGGGCTATGGGCGGCTGCCCATCTATGGCGTGGGTTGAAGGAGAGGAGTGGATCAGGGCGAGCACAATCCGGTCGATGACGCTCAGCCAGCGCCCAGCTGTGACGCCGGCGCAGAGCTCCCGCCAGCCGAAGCGTTGCCCGCTTCGCTCCGGGAAGCCGTTCCGCAGGCAGCCCGGGCCCCGGCGGCAACCGAATTCCTGATCCGGCTGGCTGAAACCCTCAGTACCACGCTCGATCTCCGCACCCTGCTCAAGCAGACCGCCGAGCTGGTCCGGGCCGTGCTCGACTTTCGCATCTTCGCCATTTTCCTGATCAACGACCGTACCGGCGACTTGCGTATGCGCTTCCAGATCGGCCACGAAGTAGAAGCCGAGCGTATGCGTCTGCGCGTTGGCCAGGGCATCGTGGGCAAGGTCGCCGAGACTCGCCAGGCAATGCTTGTGAACGACGTCAGCCGGTCTCCTGACTACATCGCGGCCAATCCACAGGTCTGCTCTGAACTTGCCGTGCCGCTCATCGCCAAGGGGCGCCTCATCGGTGTCATCGACATCGAGAGCGAGCAGCTGAACTACTTTCGTCCGGAACACCTGCACTTGCTCACACTCACTGCCTCGCGTATCTCTCAGGCGGTTGAAAACGCGCGGCTCTACTCCCGCGTGGCGCGCCAGGCGCATACCCTGCGCGTGCTCAACGACATGGCCCGCGAGTTTACCTCGATCCTGGACCTGCCTATGCTGTTTGCCCGCATCGGCGAACTGCTGCGCCGGCTGCTTGATTTCCAGTTCTTCACCATCTGGATCATCAACGAGAACGACGGGGTTCTCGAAAGCCGCTTTGCCACGCGCTTTGGCGAGGAGGTGGAGCTTCGTCAGCGGCTGCCGGTCACCCGCGGCCTGGTGGGAGAAGCGATCGAGGAAGGCCGCCTGGTCAACGCCACCGATGTGCGCGACGATCCGCGATACCACATGCAGAATCGGGAAACACGCTCGGAGCTCATCGTCCCGCTGATGTACAAGAGCTCTGTCATTGGGGTGCTCGACCTGGAGCACACGCGCTCGAACTACTTCAACGAGGACCATGAAAGAACGCTGACCACGCTGGCCGCCCAGGTCGGCATCTCGATCGAGAATGCGCGGCTGTACCAGCGGGTCGCGCAGCAGGAGCAGCGGCTCGAACATGATCTCGAGATGGCCCGCGAAGTCCAGCTGCGCCTGTTGCCGCATACTGCGCCAAAGCATGAGCACGCAGAATTTGCCGCGCGCTTTCTGCCCGCGCGCGCCATTGGTGGCGACCTCTACGACTTTCTCCGCTACGATGCCTCGGAGTCCGCGCTCGCGCTCGGCGACGTCAGCGGCAAGGCGGCCCCGGCCGCCCTCTACGCAGCGCTTGTGAGCGGCATCATGCGTTCGGCCGGCGTCAACCGCCCGGCACCTGCCGAGATGCTTGCCCTGCTCAACGACTCCCTGCAGGAGCGGCACGTGACCTCGCAGTATGTGGCCATGGTGTACGCCGTGTGGAATGACGAAAACATGACGCTGCAGATCGCCAACGCCGGCGCAACCCAGCCTCTCTTCTACCGCGGCCTTCCCGACTGTGTTGCCGGCGGTAGCCAGGGCAGCATCGACGTGGTGCGGGCGGAAGGATTCCCCCTGGGCCTCTTCCCCAACGTCAGCTACGAGGAGATCTCGCTGGCGACGCGCCCTGGGGACGCCCTCATTTTCCTCAGCGACGGCATCACGGACGCCCAGAACGTAAACGGGGACATGTTTGGACTCGAACGCGTCATCGATCTGGTGCAGCGGAATTGCCAGGCCAGCGCAGCCGATCTTGCCGCCCTCCTCCTCGCAGCCGTCAGCGAATTCCAGGGCGAAGCAGAGCGCTTTGATGACGAAACAGTGGTCGTCCTGCGCGTGCGCTGAACGCGTCCATGGAAAGCCTGCAGGCCATCCGCTACCATGGCACTATCCCACCACTCGAGCGGAGCGACTCCCCACTTGCACGACCTTACTGAAGCTGTCCAGACACAACTAATCCAGCCGGCCCGCGGCATTCGCGGCAGCGTCCAGATGCCCGGCGACAAGAGCATCTCGCACCGCTATGCGCTGCTCTCTGCGCTGGCCGGAGGCACAACACGCCTGACCAACTTCTCGACCGGTGCCGACCCGTGGAGTTCGCTCGGCTGCAGCGAGGCGTTGGGCGCCGCCGTATCCAGGACCGAGGATGGGGTGGTCGAAATTGTGGGCACCGGCGGCACGCTCCATGCCCCCGCCGGGCCGCTTGATTGTGGCAACTCGGGCTCCACCATGCGCATGCTCGCTGGACTGCTGGCGCCGCAGCAGGGCACCTTTACCCTGGTCGGCGATGCATCCCTGACCCGGCGCCCCATGGAGCGGGTACGCAAGCCGCTCAGCGCCATGGGTGCGTCCGTTACATTGCACGACGGCCACGCGCCGATGATCATCGAGGGCCGCCAGCTGCAGGCGACCGACTACACCACGCCGACGCCGAGCGCCCAGGTCAAGACAGCCGTCCTGTTTGCTGGCCTGCAGGCCAGCGGCACCACCACGCTGCGCGAGTCTGTCCGCACGCGCGACCACAGCGAACTCGCGCTGCTGGCTTTCGGCGCCGAGCTCGATCGCGATCTCCAGAGTGTTTCAATCCGCGGCGGGCAAAGCCTGCAGGGCATCGATGCGACCGTGCCGGGCGACTTATCCTCGGCGGCCTTCTTTCTCTGCGCGACCCTGCTCTTTCCCGGCTCAACGCTGATCTTTGACCAGCTCAGCATGAACCCGACTCGCGCTGCCCTGCTCGATGTGTGCACCGCGCTGGGCGGCCGGCTCAGCGTCATGAGCCTTGAAGAACAGCACGGCGAGCTGGTCGGGACCGTGCAGCTGCATGCACCCGACGCCGGCATGCGCGGCACAGTGATCTCCGGCGCGCTCTCCGCCCAGATCATCGATGAGCTGCCGGTGCTCGCCGCGATCGCACCCTACACCGCGCAGGGCATCCGCATCCGCGACGCAAAGGAGCTGCGGGTCAAGGAGTCAGACCGCATCGCGCTGGTCGCGCAGAACCTGCGTGCCATGGGCGCTGAAGTGGAAGAGTTTGAGGATGGCCTCGACGTCCCCGGCGGCCAGCAGTTGCATGGCGCCGAAATCGATTCCGGCGGCGACCACCGCATTGCCATGGCATTCTCAGTGGCGGCACTGCGGGCCGAGGGCGACACGCTCATCCGCGGGTCCGAGTCGGCGGCGATCTCGTTCCCGGAGTTCTTTACCCTGCTGGACGCTGTGGCTGTCCGCTGATCGGGCAAATCGATTGCAGCGACGCGGTATGCAGAGAAAGCCCGGCCAGAGCCGGGCTTTTCTGTGTGGAGCAGCCAGGCTACTGGGGCGGCCCCGCTGGCGGCGGCACCGGGATCGGCGTTCCATCCGGGCGCAGGCCTTCATTCGGGCTGCCACCGGGCTGCCCCGGCGTCGGCAGGCCAGCCTGGGGCTTGTCCTGCTGTGAGGCGGACTCCAATCCCGGGATCGATGGCATCTGCGTCACATGCCCGGTCACCGCATCGCCGAGGCTGATGCCGTACTTGTCCAGTGTGTCAGCCAGGATGTTGTCGAACTGCGCGCGGTCCTTTGCGTAAGTCGCGCGCGCATTGATCAGGTTGTCCTCGGCCGTTGCCAGGTTGCGCTCCTGCTGTAGGACACTTGCGGTGGTTGAAGCGCCCAGCTTCAGCTTGCGCTGTTCCGCATCGAGGCTCTGGTACGCGAACTCCCGCGCCGCGTCGGCTGCTGATACCTGGGCACGGTCATTTGTGAGTGCGTACTGCGAGTTGATGACCTGCATCCGGACCTGCACATACAGCTGCTGCACCCGCATCTGCTGCTGCCGGAACTCCAGCACCGAACGGGCCTGCTCGGACTGCGCCTGCCGGTTGCGAATCGGTATGTTGACGTTCAGGCCCGCGCCCTTGTTCGGTGACGAGTTGTTAAATGTGTTTTCGAATACTGAGCCATACCCGACACTGCCCACCGGGCTGCCTGCGGTGGGCGTTCCGAACAGTGCCGCGTCATAGGAGGGATTCAGCGCGCCGCCCACGGCCGAGCCGCCGTAGAAGCCGAAAGCGTCGACAGTTGGCAGCATCCCATTTTTCTCGCCGCGCAGCGTGATCTCGTCGTTCTTCAGTGCCAGCAGGGCTTGCTCAATCTCGGGACGATTGGCTTCGGCCTGCCGTACCAGGTCGTCGACCGGCATGCCTTCCTCTGCCGTCGCCATCAGGTTCACCCGGTCTGTCGGCACCACGGGCGCGCCGGAAAGGACCGGGTCTTCCAGGTTGCGCGAGATGGCCTGCTTTATGACCAGTTGTTGGTACTCGAGCGTGCTCTTGGCCGATACAAGCGCCTGCTGATCGCTGGCTACGGCACTCTTCGCATTGACCACGTCGAGCGGCGCCAGCGTACCAATCTCCAACTGTCTCTGGTCATCCAAAGACAGCTGCGTCGACTGGTTCAACGCTCGCTGCTTGGCCTGCACATCCTCGTACGCGCTGACCAGGCCCCAGTAGATGTTCTCCACCTGGTTGACCGTGTAGAGCACCTGCTGGCGGAAAGCGGAGTCCGATACCCGGCGATTGTTCTTCGCCTGCACAATAAAGCGGCCATTGACCCCGGGGCCGAAGCCGCGCAGCAGGTGCTGCACAAGCTCCACGTTGAAGGTGCTTTGCGTCGCAGGACTGAATTGCTGGAAAGGGCTGTCCTCGGTCAGGTAGCTGTTGTTCCAGCTGACAATCGCCTGGGTGCCACTGACAAAGCCCTGGGTGTAAGTGAAGTTGTACTGGTTCAGGTTCTCGTTTAGGCGATTGGTGCCGACAAAGACCGGGCTGATCTCCGGGATGAACTCCCGCTGCAGTTCCACTGTCCCGGTCACGACCGGGTCCAGCACCTCGGGCAGCGTGCCCAGTCCGTTCGTGGTGAGCGCCAGGCCGGATGCGCCGGACGCGGCGCCGCTGGAACTGACGCTGGTGCCGCCTGGTCCTCCGCCCGAGGACAGCGCGGCAGTGGTTGCGCCGATGGTCCCCGTCACCAGGCCCGCGTTGACGCCGAGCAGCGTGCCCCCGGCTTTCGCGCGCAGAATTTCTGTATCCGCGATGTCCAGGTTGTAGCGCTGGATGGCGATGTCGAAGTTGTTCTCCAGCGTCAGCACGATGGCATCGCTGAGGCTCAGAAACAGGCGCCCATTGCGGATCAGGTCCCCCACGCGTGGGGTGTTAGTGAAGCGCGCCGGCTCGGCCGTGGTCGCGGTGTAAGGGCTGATGGGATTAGGAAAGTAGCCGCGCGGGCGGGTGAAATCGCGACTGCCGGAACGCATGAACAGGGGCTGCGTGGCGTTTGGCTGTGGCTCGGGCGGCAGCCCAGCCTCGGTGTTGTTGATACTGGGCGCGGCGGGAGGCGTCGTGCCCTTCTGTCCTGTGGCGCCACTATTCTGCCCTGCGGGTGCCTGTGCCAGCAGTGCATAGGGCAGCAGCGTCTGGGGTGAGAGAAAAGCGCTCACCAGCGCCGCCGCACGGAATAGACGAAATGTTCTGGCTGCCTGCTCTGGTGTCCTGCGTTTCGTGCCCTGCTCCATCCGAATCCTTTGTGTGCGCGCTTGTGCCGTGGTGGTGTCACCGGCAACTGCTGCTGTTTGCGGTACATACAGCAGCTTCCATGGTTGCGGTCATGTGCTGCGCCCGGCTCGAGTTCCCCGCGAGTATAACCCAGCACACAGATGCGGCTTCGCCTGCGAACGGCTCAGTTTCCGGTACGCTTTGGGCATGGTGCCACCCCATGAACCAGTGCGCTGGAAACTTACCCTGTGCTACGACGGCAGCCCTTTCGCCGGCTGGCAGGTCCAGCCCGGGCACCGGACCGTGCAGGGTGAGCTCGCCAGGGCGATCCGCCGGGTGACCGGGGAATCGACGCTTCCCCAGGGCTCCGGACGCACCGACGCCGGGGTCCACGCGCTCGGCCAGGTAGCCTCCGTGCTCCTGCACGGCGCCGTGCCGCCCGCGAACCTGCAGCGTGCCCTCAACAACGTGCTGCCGCCGGCCATCCGCATCCTCAAGGCAGAGCATGCCGAGGCAGACTTTCACGCGCGGCACAGCGCCATCCGCAAAACGTATGAGTACCGCATCTATCGCGGGCCGCTTTGCCCGCCCTGGCAGGCACCCTATCTCTGCCGCTACACCTTTGCCCTGCAGCTCGAGCCGATGCAGCACGCAGCAAGCGCAGTGCTCGGCACCCATGACTTCTGCTCCTTCCAGGCACCGGAGCCGGACGGTACCGCGCGCGCTCTCAGAGCGGGCAGGCCGCCGCGCGCCGAGGCTCATCCCATCAGCCGCGGCACCCAACGCACCCTGTATCTGTCGGAGTGGGAAACTCCGGCGCCCGACATCCTGGTTTACCGTGTGTGTGGCTCGGGATTTCTGCACCACATGGTCCGCAACCTGGTCGGTACGTTTCTCGCTGTAGGACGCGGGCAGATCGCACCCGCGGCGCTGCCCGCGATCCTTGCCGCCCGCAGCCGCACCGCGGCCGGCCCCACTGCTCCGGCCAGCGGCCTTTGGCTCCATTCCGTCGAGTACCCTGCACCTCGCCCGGTGCTAGGCTGATAACTCAGCACCTTTGACCTTCCCGCCACCCCTTCCTCCGTTCTTCCGACGAGTCTCTTCCATGGCGAGCCGCAGCAGCGTTCCCACTTCCGCCTTCGCCCACATCGGACAGATTGCCTCGCAGCGGCCAGTACACGTGGCTCTCCGCTGGCTGCATCTGCACGAGCAACAGATCATGCGATGGCAGAGTGAGTGTGTGGCCATTCCGGCGCCGCCTTTCTCAGAAGAGCCTCGCGCTGCCTGGCTCGAGGCGCGCTTCCTCGACCTGGGCCTCCAGGACGTGCACACAGACGCCGCGGGCAACGTGATGGGTATGCTCGCCGCGGCCGGCGCCACGGGCGACAGCGTCACGGCAGGTGATTCCGGGCCCGTTATCCTCCTGTCCGCGCATATGGATACGGTCTTCCCCGCCGAAACACCGCTCGCACCCGTGCTCTCTGGGACCCGCCTTGCGGCGCCCGGCGCCTGTGACAATGGCGCGGGTCTCGCCGCACTGTTCGCGGTCGCGGCAGCGCTTCGCCACGCGGGCATTCATCCCGTGTGCCGCATCGTTTTTCTCGCCAACGTGGGGGAAGAAGGCGAGGGCGACCTGCGCGGCGTACGGCATATCTACGCCCAGGCGCCATGGCGCGGCAGCATCGCCGCGCACCTGGTGCTCGATGGCGCCGGGCAGACGGTCGCGGTGACAGGAGCGCTGGGCAGCCGGAGGTTTGAGGTCGCGCTGGCCGGGTCGGGCGGACATTCCTGGACGGATGCGGGGCGCCCGAATCCGATTGTCGCTCTCAGCGATGCCATCACCCGCCTGAGCCAGCGGCAGGCAGCGCTGCGAGCAACCCGGGACGTGGCTGGCCCGGTGGACACCGTCGCCCGCCCGGCGCGCAGTACCTGGAGCATCGGCACCATCGAAGGCGGATCCGCCGTCAACGCGATCCCGGCGGACGCGACCGCGCGCTTTGATCTGCGCTCAACCGATGCAGACGAGCTGCTCCGGCTGGAAGTGGCGCTGCACCGTGCTGTCGAGGACGCAGTGCTTGCGGCAAATGCCGGCGGCACGCCGGAACACAGCCTGCGATACGCCATCCGCAAGATTGGCGATCGCCCGGCTGCCCAGCTGCCCGAGGACGCGCGCATGCTCGCCCTGCTGCGCGCAGTCGACCGGCACCTGGGCCTGCGCACCGAGGTCCGCACCGCCTCAACCGACGCCAACCTGCCGCTCGCCCTGGGCGTCGAGGCACTCAGTATCGGCGCCGGCGGCGAAGGTGGCGGCATCCACACCACCGCGGAGTGGTTCGACGCGCGCGGCCGGGATGTCGGCTTGCGCCGCATCCTCCTGCTCCTGCTCGCGCTGGCAGACTGCCACGCACCCGAGCCTGCGTAAACGCTTCGATCACCGGTCCCTAACCAGGAAAAACGCTTTGGCTCGGGGCAAAACCGCCTGCGCGGCTAGCGGCCACTTCGTGGCGCGTTCTGGTCGCTCCACTTAGCTGCGCATCCAGTCGCGGGTCATCCCCACAAGATCACAGCGTCATCCTGAGCGCAGCCTACCGGACGTTGCAACAACACTGGGTCATCCCGAGCGAAGCCGCAGGACCCGAAAATACAGGGTCATCCTGAGCGAAGCCGAAGGACCTGCGGCTGCCCTGAAAGCCCCCGGCACCCGCTCACTTGGCGCGCTCCCCAAAAACACGGGGTCATCCTGAGCGAAGCCGAAGGACCTGCGATTGCCCTGAAAGCCCCAGCACCCGCTCACTTGGCGCCTCCCCACAAACACAGGGTCATAACACAGGGTCATCCTGAGCGAAGCCGAAGGATCTGCTTCACCGGTTACACTGCTACACTCGCCCCGTGTCTCCCCCAGCACAACCCCACACCCTCTTCAAAAACGGCCGCATCCTGACCGGAGAAGCCCTGCTGACCGCAGCCCCGCGCATCGTCTCCGCCCTGCTGGTTGAGAACGGCATCATCACCGCGGCGGGCGACATGGTAGACCTTGCAAGATTGGCGCCCGCGGCAGCGGAGCACATCGACCTCGAGGGACGCTTCACAATGCCGGGCTTCA
>CAXTEW010000063.1:0-12429 GCA_964243175.1 uncultured Acidobacteriaceae bacterium | reverse complement strand
CGACAACCACTGCGGAGCTGCTCCATTACGGCATCCCGCCGGATTTCGAGCCGTCGCGCCCAAAAATGGGATTCCTCATCAACGAGGCTGCCCAGCATGCTGCGCGTCTGCTTACCGCCAAGCGCGAAGCAGCGGCGGCCGGGCTGTCCACCGCGCCGGCCGAGACCGTCCCGCTCCCCTAGACCGCCAGCGCGGCCCCGGCCTGGTGGGCCTGCTGTAGAAGTTCCCTGCTGAAGCTTCCCTGAGTCAACACCGATCTTCCCGAAGTAACGATCGAAGGTATTGCGTGGAAGCACCTTCTTCGTCGACTCTGGAAGACAATGCCTCGAGACAGCACATCGCCGTCGGCTCAACTCACCTCTCGCCCGGGCGCCCTCCGGGACCGGATTCGCGGCGCCAGCCCGATGGCTGAGAGCATTCGCCTGCATCCCTGGGAGCAGACGGAGCTTGGCGCCGTGGCCGGCTGGCCCAGTGAGCTGGTGATGGCCGTCAACATGATTCTTGCCACAAAGGTGGTGGCTGTCATTTATTGGGGCGCGGCTCGCCTGATGCTCTACAACGACGCGTACACACCCCACCTGGCCCATCGTCACCCGGCGCTCGGAGAGAGGCTTGCCGAGGTCTGGCCGGAGGTACACGCCGAGGTTGAGGAGATCCTCCGGGTACCGTGGGAGACCGGCGTCTCGTCGCTGGTGGAAAACGTGTCCTTGCGGGTCCAGCGGCAGGGCCGGAACATAGAGAAGATCTACACCCTGATGACAGATCCGATCTGGATCGGCGGCCCGGGGGGCGCGGAAGAACCGAGGATTGCCGGCCTCTACCATACGGCGATCGACAATACCGAGGGGGTGGAAGCGACCAGGCGGCTACAGGCCAGCGAACGGCGGGCGAGCCAGGTCCTTAGAAGTATTGGGGATGCCGTCATCGTGACCGACGCAGAGGCCACGATCACCCGCATGAACCCCGTTGCCGAGGCACTTACCGGCTGGACTGAGAAGGAGAGCTGCGGACTACCACTGGACAGGGTCTTCCAGATCGTGGAAGAAGCAACGCGCCGGCCCGTGGAAAGCCCGGTGGAGCGGGTCAAACGAATCGATGCCACGGTCGCGCTGGCAGCGCACACGGTGCTGGTCGCGCGCAATGGAGCCGAGACAAGCATCGACCACAGTGCCTCGCCGGTCCCCGATGAGACCGGCGGCCTGGCAGGACTGGTTCTGGTTTTCAGAGACATCAGCGAGCGGCGCATGGCGGAACGCGAACGGGACGCGCTTACCGACCGGCTGAACCAGGTCCTGCAGGCTACCAGTGACGCCGTGATGACCATCGACCGGCAGTGGCGTGTCACCTACATGAACCCCCGCGCCATGAAAGTCGCCCTGCCCGTCACCGAGATCGTAGGCAGGGTCATCTGGGAAGCCCTGCCAAACTTCATCCCTGCAGGCGCGCCCTGGGTCGAGAACTACCACCGCGCCATGGAGGAGCGGATCGCGTGCTCCTTTGAAGCCTTCTACGAGGAGCCATTCGAGGCGTGGCTGCTGGTGGAAGTACAGCCTTCCACGGAGGGGATCACGCTCTTTTTCTCCGATGTCACTGAGCAAAAGCGGACCGAGGCAGAGCTGCGCCGGAGCCAGGAACATGCCGTGCGCAGCGAAGCAGAACTGAAGCTGATTACGGATGCCCTGCCGGTATTTGTCTCCTATGTGGATCGCGAACTACGCTATCTGCGTGTCAACCGCACGTATGAGGAATGGTTTGCGCAGCCTGCATCTGAAATCCTGGGACGCACCATCAACGAGGTCCTGGGAGAGCAAAGCGCTGAAGCGATCCAGGGCTACCTGCAGGCGGCGCTCGCCGGTACACCGCAGCACTTTGAGTACCGGCCTGTGCTGATGGGGGAGGAGCGCGTGCTCAGCGTCGCCCACATCCCCGATTTCGATCACAACCGGCAGGTACGCGGCGTCGTCATACAGGGTCACGACATCACGGAACAGAAGCGTACCGAAGAGGCCCTGATCCAGAGCGAAAAGCTGGCCGCCGCCGGCCGGCTCGCCGCTTCCATCGCACACGAAATCAACAACCCGCTCGAATCCGTGACAAACCTGCTCTACCTCGCGCGCAACGCAGAGGACACAGGCACAATCCACTTCTATCTCGATACAGCGGAACGCGAACTGCGCCGGGTTTCCGTGATCAGTAACCAGACTCTTCGTTTCTACAAGCAGTCCACCAATCCACGACCGGTTGCAGCGGAAGACCTGATTGAAAGTGTGCTCTCTATCTACCAGGGACGCACCGTGAACGCGCGCATCCAGGTCGAGACCCGCATGCGCGCGAAAGGCCTCACCGAGTGCTTTGAAGGAGAGATCCGGCAGGTGCTGAGTAACCTGGTCGGCAATGCGATAGATGCCATGCCGGAAGGAGGACTGCTGCTGCTCCGCAGCCGCACCGGCACCAACTGGAAGAGCGACGAGGCCGGCCTCATCATCACCGTGGCTGACACCGGCAGCGGTATGTCCCAGGTGGTTCGGAAGAAGCTCTTTGACGCCTTCTATACGACCAAGGGCATTGGCGGCACGGGCCTTGGTTTGTGGGTCAGCAGGGAGATCGTGACCCGGCACCAGGGCGCACTCCACCTGCGCAGTTCCCAGGGGATGGGGACGCACGGCACCGTGTTTCGCCTGTTCCTGCCCGCCCACGCGGTCAAGCGGTAGCACCATGCTGACAGTGGAGCGAATTGCGGCCGTTTACAGAACAGCCGTGCCGGACCGCGTCGCGAGTACCCCGGCACTGTAGCTGCGCGCCTCAGCAGACCGTGGTACCGGCGCCGAGTGCAGCAGTAGGATCGGGCACTGCACCAGCTTGACCACCTTCTCGGCGATCGAACCAAAGACCACCTCTCGCCAGCCCGACATGCCATGCGTCGACAGGATGACCATGTCGGCGCCCTCTGCCGTGATCGCCAGCATGATATTGCTCACCACGTCATTGCCTACCTCCACGCGGGTAGTCGTTGTGACGCCGCTGGCCAGGAGTTTCTCCTGCATCACCGCCAGCCGCTCCGACGCACGACGCTCCTCGTTTTCCCGTGCCCTGTCTTCGGGATAACAGTCCGTGTCAGTGAAGTCAGGAAACATGGGCACGACGTGTAGCAGGCAAAGGTCCGCATGGAAGAGGCGGGCCATCTCCGACGCCGTTGCGAAGGCCGTATCGGACGAGCTGCTGAAATCGACGGGAACGAGGATCCGTGTGGGAGCGATGCTGCGTGTCGAGAAGCTGGGCATATCTGGTCTCCTGGCTGACACCCTGGACGGGTGGGAGCATGGTTCCATGCTGAAGCATTGCGCAGCCAAATGCTGGTCTCTTCTGGACAGACTTCGCCCAAGAAACCCGCTGCAGGACGCGCCGCTGTCTGGCATGCGCGACGACGTACCGCGTTGTCATCGACGACCATGGCGCCGCGCTGGGCCGGCTTGCTGCTTGTCCTGTGTGCATAAGTGCACATTAAGTACTACGGCGACAGTGCGATGCTGCGGAAGTAGTCCTTTAGTGCAATACCCGATCGAGGAAAAAACATGCCCCAGAGCCAGCACGACCGTGTCGCCGAACTCCACAACCTCGCCGCCCATGCACACACAGCCGCGGCAGCCGCCCATGGCAGGGGGGATCATCTCCGTGCGCAGGAGCTCACGCAGCGTGCACGGGAACACTCAGAGAAGGCCTGGAAAGTGGCCGAACGACTGCAACATGTCGCGGCTCAAACCTTCGTCGCCTGAGAGTGGTGTAAGTCCCTTAATGTGCGGCAGCTATCTGCTTCAGACGTGTCCTCAGCCGTGCAAGGTCGTCGCCTGAAAGGTAGCGCCCATCCGCGACGACACCGTCGATCGTGCGCGTGTTCGCGATGTCCACCAGCGGGTTCTTCGTCAGCAGTACCATGTCCGCGAATCTGCCGGGAGCGATGCTGCCGTACTCGTCGGGCCGGCGGAGAAAGCGTGCCGGGTTCAGCGTGGCGGTCTGCAGTGCTTCCAGCGGGGTGAAGCCCGCGGCAACAAGGCGCTGCAGCTCCAAGTGCAGGCTGACGCCGGGGATCAGGTCGACACCCGCCGGCGCGTCCGTGCCTGCAAGAAATGGCACCCCTGCCGCATGAAGCCTGCGCACCAGCACGAGCTCGTGAGCCACAAACTTCTCACGCACTGCCAGCGGATCGGTGTCGAGCGACTTGAGAATAGCGACCCGCGATGCCGGCCACTGTGTCGTCACCCAGCTGTGCGCGGCATACGGCAGGTCGGGGTCGTGCGTGTAGTCAATGGCATCGACCAGCCACTGACCCCGCTCCCAGAAAAGTGTCGGGCACTGCCAAATCCCGTGCTGCGCGAGTAAGTCGACAATCTTCTGTTCCCGCGCCGGATCATAACTGGCGAGAAACAGCCCCGGCGTTTTCTTGCCGGTAAGGTACGTGGTTTCGTCCGGAGAACTCGCCTCGAAGATGCCGATCAGGTGCTCAAAGCTGCGCTGGCCGGCTTCGACAGCTTCGCTCGCGCGAATCGCATCCGGCACATGACCTTCAAACTCGATGCCATCCTTTTTCGCTTCGGCCGCAATCGCGAAATAAGCCTCGCGCGGTACCCCGGACTGCACCTTGATGAAGTCGACGCCACGCCCGTGCAGCATGTCTACGGCGCGTCGCCCGTCTTCAGCCGTGCTGATCGCGATGGCCGCCTTGTACTGCGACTTGGGGCCATCGAGCATCGGGCCTGCAACCACCATGCGCGGGCCCAGCATGCGGTGCGCGGCTATCTCGCTGCGGGCATGCAGCACGGGCGCAAGCGCGCTGCCCATGTCGCGTATTCCAGTCACGCCGTTTGCGAGAAACAGCGGCAGGATGAGGTCGGTACCATCGCCTTCTGTGCGACCGAAGTAGACATGGGTGTGCATGTCCCAGAGCCCGGGCATGAGGTACTCCCCGTGCGCATCGATTACCTGGTCCGCACTCTTTACTGTGCGCGGCGCGGTAGCCTCAGTCTGGCCGACGCTCACGACCCGGCGGTTCCGCACCACCACCGTGCTGTCCGGGTGGAGTCGCCCGGTAGCCGTGTCAATGACAGTGGCGTGGGTGATGGTAAGCGTCTGCGCTGCGGACACGGCCGCCGGCCATGAAGCCAGGAACGAAGACACAAAAAGCAGCGCCTTGAGGGGGCTCACGAGGCCATGGTACATGCCCATGGTCTCGCCTACCTGGCCCGGGTGTAGTGCACCGGCGACACGGCCCGCAGACGCTCGGCCGCCATTTCAGCCGTGATGTCCCGCTGCGGCATGCCCAGCAACTCAAAACCCACCATGAACTTCTTCACTGTCGCCGAGCGTAACAGTGGGGGATAAAAATGTGCATGCCAGCCAAAGCCTGCATGCGCCTCACCATCGCATGGCGCGCCATGGAAGCCCATCGTGTACGGGAAACTGGTCTCGAAAAGATTGTCGTAGCGGATCGCAACCTGTCGCAGGATGTCGGCGAGCGCCGCGCGCTGGGGTGCGGTGAAAGCCTGCAGGCTGCCCACGGCTGCCTTCGGCAGCACCAGTGTTTCAAACGGCCACACGGCCCACCAGGGGACAACGACCAGGAACGCGTCATTCTCGCAGACGACACGCGTCTGTTCGCGCGCTTCCAGCGCCACATAGTCCAGCAGCAGCGAAGTTCCATGCTCGGCGTGGTAGGCAGCCTGTGCCGCAGCTTCGGCAGCCGGTTCATCCGGCACATGCGCGGTCGCCCAGATCTGCCCGTGCGGATGGGGGTTGCTGGCTCCCATCATGGCCCCGCGATTCTCGAAAGTCTGCACATACGCGATACCGGGATCGGCACCCAGTTCGCGGTCCTGTTCTACCCATGCATCGACCACCAGCTCCAGGTCGGCGAGCTCCATACGAGCCAGCGTCAGCGAGTGATCCGGGTGGAAGCACAGCACGCGACAGCGCCCCTGCTCCGGCTCGGCGCGCAGCAGGGGCGAGCGCGTGAACGCCGCCTCGGTCCCGCTGGCAGGTGCCGTGGGCAGCACCGCGGCAAAGTCATTGTCGAAAACATAGACGTGGTCGTAGACCGGAGTCTGCGCCCCACCGGCACGTGGGTTGCCCGGGCACAGATAGCATGCGGGGTCGTGGTGTACCGAGCTGAAGCCAGCGGCAGCGCCGACCTCGCCCTGCCACGGTCGCTGGGTGCGCTGCGGAGATACCAGCACCCACTGGCGGCGGAGGGGGTTATAGCGGCGATGCGGCGCCAGGCTGGCGCCTGGTGCGGAGCTTGGCAACGGGGCAGCGGGCACACTCTCTCCTTGACCCCGGCGACGTGACGCGCACGCCCGGGTCGTTGCCCGCAACGCAGGCCAGCCTTATTCTAAGCATGGATCGCTCCAACTATGCCTCTTCCCTCGCTTCCAGCCATCCCGCGACTCCAGGACCAGGCCCTGCGGCTCTGGCACGACCAGGATGCCGCTGCGGCGGGCATTGCAGTGGAGCCGCTGGTAGCCAACGCCCTGGAGCGGGTGATCCTGGCCCAGCATCGCGCCAATTACGAGCTGTGGCATATTGAAGACGCCGCGCGCATCCCGGCCATCGACGACCGAGCGCTCGCCGCGACCAAGCGCGCCATCGATCGCGTGAACCAGCGGCGCAATGACCTGGCCGAGCGCTGCGACGCAGTGCTGCTTTCGCTTCTGCTGCCCTACCAGCTGCCGCACCCGGAGGCCGAGCTGCACTCGGAGAGCCCGGGGCTTATGATCGACCGGCTGTCCATCCTGTCGCTGAAGCTGTTTCACACCCGCGAAGAGCTGGACCGCGCCGATGCCCCCGTCGGCCATGCGCCGCGCAACCGTGAGCGGCTGGGCATCCTTGCCGAGCAGCGCGATGACCTGGAGCTGGCACTCGGGCGCCTATGGCGCAGAGTCCTCTCGTCAGAGAGGCGCTTCAAGGTCTACCGCCAGCTGAAGATGTACAACGATCCCGACCTCAATCCCGCCGTCTACCGCGTGCCGGCTACACCGGGACAGTAAGCGCGCGGGCCGGCCCAGTTGACTGTGTGCCCGCACCTGCGTATAAAACGAGGCAACTGTTCCGGACACACCTGCGCCGGACGTGGCTCCTGATGTAGGACGCACACGCACTTTTGCCATAAGCGCACTGCCACTGCAAGGAGAAACAAGGCCGCCCGCATGCCCAAACCCTCCGCTACGCCGAAGACCCTGGCTGCAAAAGTTCGTCCTCTCACTAACACCGCGCAGAAGGAGGCTCTCGGTATCTACGGCTCCGCGCTGCAGGCTATGCAGTCCGGTCACTTCGAAAAGGCGCTGACCGACTTCCGCTCCCTGAGCAGCGACTGCCCTCCTGAAATACGCGAGCGCGCCCAGGTGTACCAGCAGGCCTGTGACCGGCAGCTGGCCAGGCAAAAAGCGGAGCTCCACTTCGAGTCGGCAGCTGAGCAGTATGACTACGCCATTGCCTGTATCAACAATGGCGACTACGAAGAAGCCCGGGAACAGCTCGAAGCCATCATCGCGCGGGAGAATACCGCAGACTACGTGCACTACGGCCTTGCCATGCTGCACAGCATGACCGGCCAGGCGGAAAACTCCCTGCGGCATCTCGAGCGTGCCATTGAACTCAACCCGCAAAACCGTATCCAGGCGCGCAGCGACGTCGATTTCCGGCAGATGGCTGACGATCCACGCTTCACGGAGCTGCTTTACCCCGAAGCGATGTAGCTACGATCCGGCCGCAGATAAAACGCGGACCAGACGTATTCAGCGCGCATACAGGCTCATCCCCAGCCTGTTCATCTGTGAAAGAAACTCCCTCCAGTTCCGCTCTCCCCTCCATGGTCCCCGCTTCCCCGACGCAATTCGCTGTAAATGCCCCGCTCCGCGTCGTCGCCATGGGCGGCGGCACGGGCCTGTCTACGCTTCTGCGTGGCTTCAAACACTTCGCCCCTTCAGCGCTTACGGCGCCTGCTGGTTGCGACTCGCCCGAGTGCCTGATCAGCGATCTCACGGCCGTCGTTACCGTAACCGATGATGGCGGTTCTTCCGGCCGGCTGCGCAAGGACTTCAACATGCTGCCGCCTGGCGACCTGCGCAACTGCATGGTCGCGCTGTCTGAGGATGAGCAGCTGCTGTCGCGGCTCTTCCGGCATCGCTTCCGCTCGGGCGGCGAGCTCGAAGGCCACTCCTTCGGCAACCTCTTCGTGGCTGCCCTGCAGGAGATTACCGGCGACTTCGCACAGGCCATCAAGCTGGCGGCGGAAGTGCTCGCCACGCGCGGCCGCATCTATCCCGCGACCAACAGCAACGTCACCCTGGCCGCCCGCATGGACACCGGCGAGACCATCCGTGGGGAAACCAATATCACCGGCTCCCACGCGCGCATCGTCGAGCTGTTTCTCGAGCCGGCGCATGCCTCGCCTCTGCCGGAAACGCTGGAGGCCCTGGCCGCCGCCGACCTCATCACGCTCGGGCCCGGCTCGCTCTTCACCAGCATCATCACCAACCTGCTCGTAGCCGGCATCCCGGAAGCCCTCGCCGCTGCCACGGGTACCCGTGTCTACATCTGCAACTTGATGACGCAGGGCAACGAGAGCCTGCACCTGACTGCCTCGCAGCATATCGAGCGCATGTACGAGCACGCCCGCCAGCCATTCATCGACTATGCGCTGGTCAACACCGCACCGGTCTCGCCCTCGATCCGTGAGCGCTATGCAGCCGAAGGGGCCGAGGTCATCACGGCCGATGTGGAGCGGATCGAGAGCATGGGTATTCGCTGTATTCCGGGAGCGTTTGCCGCGGAAGGCGACGTCCTGCGGCATGATGCCGACCTGGTCGCCAGGACAGCTCTGCAGCTTGCCATCGCTGCACGCACCACGAAAACGGAAGCCGGATTGTCTTGACTGCGCCCTGCGATTGCGCGCCGGCTACGGCATGATCACCGGGATCGCCTGGCGCCCGTTCTTCCGGTAGGTTCTAAAATGACTATCCAGGGTAAACACCATCGCGTCCGCGCGCTGCTCTGCCATGCGTACCAGGCATGCGTCGGCAAGGGACATGGGCAGGTCTTTGTACTTCGCGACAAGCCGGGAAAGTGCCAGATGCTCGCCCATGACCGCGAAGTTTACCTCGAGTAGCCCAGAGGCGAGTAGCTCGAAGAAATGACGTGCGCCTCCACTCTGCCGCGAAAGCAGGAAGAAGGTCTCAGCGAGCACCGGCTCACAGGTGACAAAGGGCGCAGGCAGTTCTGCGAAACGCTCGGCCACCCAGGCGTGGCTGCTCTCCCCGGCACACAGATACGCAACCAGCGGGCCAGTGTCGACAAGGATTCTAGATCTACTCGCCAAAGCCGCGCAGGTGTTCCGGGTTGGTCGCCAGATCGCCGGGGCCGCCCTCCATGGCGCCGCACAGGTGCTTCACCAGGTCCGACGCCAGGAGTACGCGCGTCTTCCGCCGGGCACGCAGCCGGTCTTCCAGTGCGTCACGCAGCACCGCGGACTTGGTCCGGCGCTCGGTTCGCGCCAACGCCTCAAGCTCAGCCGCCAGCTCCTCAGGTAGCTTGCACGTGATAATTGCCATGCCTCGATCGTAATACCATTCTCTGCATCGGGCAATACCATCGCGAGGAGCCTGTTTCCTCCGCGAACAGATCGGGAGCATCTTCCCGGAGCGTACTCTTGTCGTCGGGGGATTCACCATGATCGAGAGACTGGAAAAGAGCGGCGGCCCGGCATTCGGCTTCAAGGTGGTCGGGAGGCTGACGGCTGACGACATCGCCGGGATCGGCAGGCAAATCGAGTTTGCCATGGCGGAACATAAGTCGCCGATCGGACTACTGGCTGACGTATCGAGCATGCATGGCGCGACCTGGAAGGCTCGCTGGGACGAGATGCGGTTTCTCCAGCACCACACGACGCACATCACGCGGATCGCCGTTGTCAGCGACAGTAAGTGGGAGGAAGTTGCGGAGATGATCGTCGTCGCGGGCGCCGTGCTGCAGGCCGAAACACTCTACTTCCACTCGGATGAGATACAGCAGGCGTGGCAGTGGGCGAGGATGGAGCGCTTCGACGATCAGATGCCGGTCCGCGTTATCTACCCCGGCAAGGGGCTCTTCCAGAACTACACCCCGGAGTACACCGGCCTCTAGCTTGCGGCAGGACTAAATCGCGGACTGACTCACTCGAGAGGATGACTCACTCGGGCGCAGCCAGGAGGCCGACGCTAGCTCGTCGTGCGCTTCAACTGCCCGCAGGCGGCGTAAATATCGCGTCCACGTGGACGGCGGATATATGCCGACACCCCACGCGCGATCAACCGTCTCTGAAAAGCGTCGACTACGTCCTGCGCTGGTTGCCCGTACGGCGTACCCGGCCCCGGGTTCCAGACGATCAGGTTGACATAGGCTGGGAAGCCAGCACTCTTGACCAGGGCTACCACCTCGTCGGCATGCGCAAGCTGGTCATTGACGCCGCCCAGCAGCACATATTCAAACGTGATCTTTTCGCGCGGCCCGAGGGGAATGGCACGCACCGCCTCGATTACCGCGGCGGTGTTCCATTTGCGGGTCACAGGCATAATCTGCTCGCGCACCACGTCATTCGAGGCATTCAGTGAAATTGCCAGGCGAGGCCGGACCGGTTCCCGGGCGAACCGCTCGATGCCCGGCACAATGCCGGAGGTCGACACCGTCATGCGCGAAGGCTGTAGCCCGATGGGCCCGGCCAGCAGCCGGAAGGCTGCAATCCAGGCGTCGTAGTTGAGGAAGGGCTCCCCCATCCCCATAAAGACCAGGTTGATGCGATCGCGGCCCAGGTGCACGCCCTGCCGTTTGAGCACGGCGACGACCTGCCCCGCGATCTCGCCTGCTGTCAGGTTGCGCACGATGCCCATCTTCGCCGTCAGGCAGAACTGGCAATTGACCGCGCAGCCGATCTGCGACGACACACAGATGGTCGCGCGCCGCTGCGGGACGCTGGTGCCGCGGCGGCCTTGTTCCTGCATTCCGCCCGGCGCGGCGTCGTCCGCCATGCCCTCCCGCCCCTCGATCGTTGACTCTGCCCCATCGCCGCCCGGCATCCACACGGTCTCCACCGTCTGGCCATCCAGCCCCGCGATGAGGTAGCGCTCCGTGGCATCGACCGAGCGATAGGTTTCCGTAATCTCCGGCAGCGCCACCGTGTACCCTGCCGCGCCCAGCCCCTCGCGGAAGGGCTTCGGTAGCGTCGACATGTCGTCGATCGAGCCGACCCACTGACGGTAGAGTCCCTGCTCCAGCTGCTGCACCCGGTAGCGTGCGCCGCCGAACTCTGCTGCCACCACGGCCAGCTGCGCCGCGTCCATGCCGAACAGCGGCCGGGCAGCCGCCGGCGAGGCCAGCCGGGGCTGCCCGTCTACAATAGTGAAGACGCCGTTATGGATCGATGAAGCCATCCAGGTATCTCTCAGGATACCAGCCCGCATCGACCAGGCCGCGTTGCCCAGGGGAACCCAGGAACGCATGACTCAAACCGATCTGCTGGATGCATCCGTAACAGAAACGTCCGCTCCCGTACCAGTTCCAGCCGCTGTCTCTGTCGCGACCTTCGAGATCCCGGAACGCAACATCCGCCGCACCACGCTGCGCAACGGCATGGTCATCCTGACGGAGGAAATGCCGCACCTGCGCTCGGTGGCCATGGGCGCCTGGATCGCCGCCGGCTCCCGCCATGAAGCGCCCGAGATCAACGGTATCTCGCACTTCGTCGAGCACATGGTGTTCAAGGGAACGACGCATCGCACCGCACAGAACATCGCCCGGGAGGTGGACGCAATCGGCGGCAACCTGGACGCGTTTACCGGCAAGGAAACCGTTTGTTTCAACATGAAGGTTCTCGACGAGCACACGCCCAAGGCGCTCGACATCCTGTCGGACCTGGTGCTGCACCCGACCTTCGCCGAGGAAGAAATCCGTCGCGAACGCGGCGTCATCCTCGAAGAGATCAAGATGGACGAGGACAATCCCGACTACCTGGTCCACGAAATCTTCACCCAGAGCTTCTGGCAGGGTCATTCGCTCGGCAAGCCGATCCTGGGTACCGCCAAGACCGTGGGCGGCTTTGAGCAATCGACCGTGCGCGACTTCTATGACTCCCGCTTTCACGGCGGGAACGCGGTCTTTTCAGCTGCCGGCCATATCGACCACGAACACTTCGTCACCATGGTCACGGAGCGCTTTGCAGCCATGCCGGCCGGCCAGCCCCTGGCAGCGGAAGCCACGCCAAAGACCGCGGCGAAGATCATCCTGCGCAGCAAGAAGTCGCTCGAGCAGGTGCAGCTCTGCCTCGGCGTCCCGGCCCGGCCGCTGGCTGACGAATCCCGCTACATCTCGCTGCTGCTCAACACCATCCTGGGCGGCGGCATGAGCTCG
>CAXTEW010000062.1:0-12787 GCA_964243175.1 uncultured Acidobacteriaceae bacterium | reverse complement strand
CTCACCATCTATGCGCATGAGCAGGGCCACTACGTTCTCGGCCATATATGGAAGGGCATCGTGTTCTCCGCACTCTTCACGCTGGTGCTCTTTGCGATGCTGGCATGGCTGTACCGAAGGCTGGTCGAGCGAAAGGGCGACGACTGGCACATCGGTGAGGAGGCAGACTGGGCAGCGCTGCCGCTGCTGTTGCTGCTCGCCTCCGCGCTCAGCTTTCTCTCCGCGCCGGCAAGCAACGCCATCAGCCGCGCCGAGGAGCATGCCGCCGATGTGTACGGGCAGCGGCTGCTGATGCGCATGCTTCCCGATACAGCGCAGCTGGAGGTCACAGACTTCAACCGCGAGGGCCGGGCATGGCTAGAGGATCCCGCGCCCAATCGCTTCGTCGTGTGGTGGACGTTTACGCATCCGCCAGTCGCCGACCGTGCCGAGGACGCGCGCAGAATGGGCCGCGAGTAAGCACTTTATAATCGGGCGGAACCCTATGACGACGCCCGAGAACCCCTCGAACTCCACCGGCACGCACGACATCGCGGCCATCATGGCGCTGCTGCCGCACCGCTATCCTTTTCTACTGGTCGATCGCGTGCTCGAGGTCGAGCCGAAGCAGCGCATCCTCGCGCGCAAGTGCGTCACCATCAATGAGCCCTTTTTTCAGGGTCACTTTCCCGGCTACCCCATCATGCCGGCCATGCTGCAGCTGGAGGCGATTGCCCAGGCCGGCGGCATCCTGATCCTGCTGAATTTTGAGCGCCCGGATGACACCCTCATGCTGTTTACCGGCGTCGAGCGTGCGCGCTTTCGCCGGCCGGTGGTGCCTGGTGACGTACTCGAGATCGAGGCGAAGATTCTGAACCTGCGTTCGCGTGCCGTGCGCCTCGAGGGCTTTATCCGTGTGGAGGGCAAGCTGGTATGCGAGGCGCAGCTGACCTGCCAGCTCGTGAAGCGGGCCGGCGGCGGGGCGCCCACTTTGTCGGCAAAGCCTGCCGCCGACGCAGACGTGCCAGCCGATACGGCGGTCGACCCGGAATCACAAGCGGTGACTACCGAGTGAGCGGAAGCGCCCAGGCGACTGTTCATCCCACGGCGATCATCGCGCCCGGCGCAGTCGTGCCGCGGTCCTGTTCAGTCGGCCCATATTGCATTATTGGCGCCGATGTTGTGCTCGGCGAAGAGTGCGTGCTGGTCTCGCACGTGGTGCTCGATGGCCGGCTGCGCGCCGGCGATCGCAATCGCTTCGCATCTTTTGCGGCGATCGGCGTGCCGCCGCAGGACCTGAAATACAAGGGCGAGCCGACCGGGCTAAGTCTCGGCGATGACAACGACATACGCGAGTACGTCACCATCTCGCGCGGCACCGCAGGCGGCGGCGGGACCACGCGTCTTGGCTCCCACTGCCTCATCATGGCGTATGTGCATATCGGCCATGATTCCGTGATCGGTGATGGCTGCATCCTGGCCAATGCCGCGACGCTTGCCGGCCATGTCACGGTCGAAGATTACGCGTCGGTTGGTGCGCTGTGCCCGGTACACCAGTTCTGCCGGATCGGCCGGTACAGTTATGTGGGCGGCGGCACCACCATCACACAGGATGTGCTGCCGTACTCGCTCACCTCGGCGAAGCGCGAGACCCATGCCTATGGCCTGAACAAGGTGGGGCTGTCGCGGCGCGGTTTCGGGCCGGAGAGGCTGCGCGCCTTGCAGCATGCGTTCCGCCTGCTGGTGGCCGCGAAAATGAATACAACCCAGGCCATCGAAAAGCTGCGCGAAGAGGGCGCCGCGGGCGATGACATCGAGTACCTGCTGCAGTTCATCGAGAGCTCCCAGCGCGGCATCCTGAAGTAGCCGCGGACTTACAAACGAGTACAAGTCACGAAGTGACCGCCAGCCGCGCAGGCGGTCTTATCCTTCGCGAGGAAGAAGTTGCAGATCCAAGGCAAACTCGGACTGATCGCCGGCAACGGACGCTTCCCGTTCCTGCTGCTCGACGCCGCACGCGCGACTGGGATCGAAGTCGTCGTCGCGGCGATCCGCGAAGAAGCTGACGCGGAGATGAACGAACGCGCCTCGACTGATGCGGGCATCACGCTGCACTGGCTTTCACTGGGCGAACTCTCGCGCCTCATCACTACCTTCCAGCACGCCGGCGTGCGGCAGGCGGTCATGGCTGGCCAGGTCAAGCACAAGCAGATCTTCTCGAGCATTCGGCCAGACTGGCGGCTGGCCAAGTTGCTGCTGTCGCTACGCAACAAAAATACAGACATGCTGCTGGGCGCGGTCGCGAAGGTCCTTGGCGATGAAGGCATCGAGCTGGTGCCGTCGACTGCTTTTCTCGAGCCGATGCTGGCTCCTGCCGCCGTGCTGACCGCGCGTGCTCCATCGGCCACCGAGCGAGATGACGTTGCTTACGGGCGCGCAGTCGCGCTGGGCATCGCCGGTTTCGACATCGGGCAGACAGTGGTCATTGCGAGCGGAGCCTGTGTCGCGGTCGAAGCAATGGAAGGAACGGACGCGACCATAAGCCGCGCGGGAGCGCTCATGGCGACCCTCCCCGGCAGTGCGTCCACCCTGGACCGGACGCTGACCGTGGTCAAGGTGGCCAAGCCGAAGCAGGACCTGCGCTTCGATGTGCCGGTCATCGGCGTGGCCACGATCGAAACCATGGCTGCCGCCGGCGCGCGCTGCCTGGCGATCGAGGCCGGGCGTACACTGCTGTTTGACCGTGCAGCGATTGTTGCCCGTGCTGACGCGGAAGGGATTGCGATCGTGGGCATGGAGCGCACATAATCGCGAGGAAGCTCTGCCACCACCCGAGCCTGACGATGTTCTCCCCTGGAGGAGTACCCTATGCCGAAATTGTCCCTTGCCGCTGCTTCGCTCGCCCTGCTGCTGGGCGCTGGCTGGGCTGGCACCCGCGCCATTGCCGCCAATCCCGCTGCTGCCGATACCGACTCGATGCCCATGGCAGGTCAGCCTGCGCCCTCGTTCACCCTGCCTTCGCAGACCGGCGCCCCCACTAGCCTGGCCAGCTTTCAGGGCAAGTGGGTTGTGCTGTACTTCTATCCCAAGGATGGCACCAGCGGCTGCACCATGGAAGCGCACAACTTTCAGCAGGACGCTGAGAAGTACGAGAAGATGCACGCCGTCATCGTTGGCGTCAGCGTCGACACGGTCGACAGCCACAAGGAGTTCTGCGCCAAGGAAGGTTTGAACTTCCACCTGCTGGCTGACCCTGACAAGAAGGTGGTATCCGAGTATGGTTCGCTCGGCAATTACATGGGCATCAAGATCGCCAAGCGGAACACCTTTCTGATCAGCCCGGAAGGCAAGATCGTGAAGGTATGGACGAGCGTTGATCCATCACACCACAGCACCGAGGTCCTCGCCGAGCTGTCGACAGCCCAGCACAAGGGCTAACCCGGCTCACAGGAGAGCCGTCTCGTCGCTCCAGTCCACCGAACCATAATTGCAGACGCAAAAAAGCCCGGCAGCTGCCGGGCTTTTTTGCTTGCCTGATACTTCGGTCGATCGTTGCTCTACTTGCTCGACCGCTTGGTTGCCGTCTTTGTCGCTGTCTTCTTGGTTGCCGTCTTCTTGGTTGCCGTCTTCTTGGTTGCAGTCTTCGTTGTCGCCGTCTTCTTAGCAGTGGCCTTCTTCGCCGGTGCCTTGGTCGAGGAGGTCTTTTTTGCGACGGTTTTCTTTGCTGGGGTCTTGGCTGTAGTCTTTCTCGCTGTTGTTTTTGCCGCGGTCTTTTTGGCCGCTGCCTTGGTACCGGTCGTCTTCTTGCTCGCGGTCTTTGCTATCGGTGACTTGGCCGTGGTCTTTTTCCCTACTGCCTTTGTTGTTGCCTTCTTTACCGCCAAGGGCTTACCTCGCTCAGTGGATTTGGTACGCGTGCTTCCCGTTGAACTGACCTTTGCGGATGCAAGGGCCTTTCCGCCGGCACGGGCACTACTGGTTGCGGCGGATTTTCTGCTCGCTGCCTTGCGCGGTGTTGCAGGAGCAACAGCGGTTGCCCCCTTTACCGGTGCAGCCGATTTGTTTTCGATCCCAGCCTTCGCCTTCTTGCGGGGCTTGGCCGGCTCGCCTTCATCATCAAGCTCGTCTGCCGCCGGCGTCAGCTCGACTTCATCCTCATCGTCATCTTCGTCCGCATCGATGGCGTCATCCTCATCGTCATCGTCATCCGATTCGTCGTCTGCTTCGGCGAGATCGTCCTCGTCGTCGTCATCGTCGTCCGATGAAGTCGCTACTTCGCTTTCTTCTTCTTCATCGTCCTCGTCATCGAAAGCATCGTCATGCTCCGCGGTCGCGGCCTTGCTGTCTTCCGGCTCTTTGTCGTTGTAGGCGCTTGCGTACAGCTTTTCTTCATCCTGCATGCGATGGCTCCTTCGGCCCGACTCCACTTATGCTTGCGCTCTATGAGATGCGTAGTTCATCGCGCGGCGCAATTCTAGCAACAGCATGCATCGTGTTGCTACTGATAGCAAGTGACTAGTGAGTATCTGTCCTGATTGCAGCGTGACGGAATAGAAAGACCAGCAGGCCGGGCAGCCGATGCGTGATCAGCTAGCGGCGTTTTGCACCGTGCTGTGACGAGCCACTGACCCGGTGCGCGGCATGCACTGCAACCAGTCTGCCGCCCGTGTGCCCGCTGCTGCTCGCTCTCATGTGCCCATGGGCAGCGCGCGCGGCGTGCTCTCCATGCGCGATGCGCGCGGGCTCTGACACATAGAGCGTGCGGCCTGTGTTGACCGAGCGTCCGCGTAGTTTGTTCCAGCGTTCCAGCGAGTCCACCGACACGCCGAACTGGTCGGCGATGTTGACCAGCGTGTCTCCGCGACGCACGCGGTACGTCGCCGTGCGCAGGCTGCCAGTGCTCGACAGCGGGGCGGTGACCGCAGGAGTCTCCGGAACAACAAGCGCCGTCACACCAGCAAGGCTGCTGCTCGCGTCCAGCTGGTTGGTGAATGCAATGTCAGCAGCGGTGGTATGGAAAGTCCGCGCCACATCATCCAGGGTTTCACCGCTCGCAAGCACGTGGAACCGCCAGGTTGCGCGCTTGTCTTCCGGTATCTCGGCGATGCGCTGGTTGTAGAGTGCGGTGGTGCCAGCCGGGATATGCAGCTCGTATGGCTCGCCAGGTGGTGTGCGTCCGCGTAGCAGGCTCGGGTTGAGCTCCTCGATCGTGCTCAGCGACGCGCCGGTGATGTCGGCCACCAGCGGTAATGAAACTGAATAGCTGGTGGTCAGCGTATCCGGCAGGACCGCGGCTTCCGGCACCACCTGGTCAAGCCCGTACTGCTTCGGGTTCTTGGCCATGATCGCCACGGCAAGAATAATCGGAACGTAGTTCTTCGTTTCCTGGGGCAGATTGTTGCGGCGATACAACTCCCAGAAGTCGACGTACCCGGTACGCTGCACAGCCCGCTGCACGTTGCCGGTGCCCCAGTCGTATGCGGCCATTGCCAGGTACCAGTCGCCCAGCTGCTCATAGGTTTTCTTGATATCCCGGGCATAGGCACGGGTCGCTTTTTCCGGGTCGAACCGCTCGTCGTACCATCCGTTTTTATCGAGACCATAGGTGCCGAATGGCATGAACTGCCACATACCCGCGGCGCCGGACTTTGGATTGAGCGCCTGCGTGCGGAAGCCCGATTCAGCGACTGCCTGGTAGACCAGGTCCTGCGGTACGCCCTCTTCCTTCAGCACCTTCTGGATCATGGTCTTGTACTTGCCGGCACGCTGCAGCGAAGCGACGATGGTGCCGCGCCCCCGTCCATTCGTCGAGAAAAAGTTAATGTAACTCGCAACGTAATCGTTGATTACCAGGGGAAGATCAGATTGCGTTGTGCGCAGTTCCGCAATGGCCTGGGCTTTCACCTTGGGGTCGACAGCAAAGGTGACATCGTTCGCAACGTCGACTGGCGAATCCTCTTTCGCGGTCAGCGGCGAGGCCTGGCGCTGCGCATCCAGCTGCAGGGTGTTGATGGAATCAACGACGCGGTCCAGCTCCGCCGAGAGTGGCGCATTGTTCTTGATGTCGACGCCACTCTGCAGCAACAGGTCCACGGCATGGTCAAAATCCGTTCGCGCTTCATCTGCCCTGCCTGCCTGGTACGCGGCCAGGCCCGCGGCGTATGCCTGCTCCACGGAGGCAATCAGGAGGGCGTCCTTGGCATTGCCGGCCTGTGGCACGGGCGCGCCTGCACTTTGTGCCACGGGGTCCGTCGTGACAGGAGCGATAGAGGCAGCAGCCTCAGCGAATGAGGCAGCAGGTAAGGCCGCTGCGAGCACAAGCGCAAGTGCGCTGGCGATCAGGGCTTGTGCTCGAGGTTTGCGCGCCTGGCTTGCATTAGATAGTGGCATTTCCGCTCATATTGTAGAGGCTCCGGCGACGCTGGCTGGCCGCCTTCCCGATGGTAGACTCGAGCCAGGCAGCCGTCCCACCGTGCCCGCACCGCGCGTGGCCTCGCCTTCTCGTCACTGACACCCTATGGACAACTCTCTCATCCGTAATTTCGCGATTATCGCGCATATCGATCATGGCAAGAGCACCCTCTCCGACCGCCTGCTGGAGCTTACCGGCTCGCTGACGGCACGCGAGATGCAGGCCCAGGTGCTCGATGCCATGGATCTGGAGCGCGAACGCGGCATCACCATCAAGGCACATTCGGTCCGCATGATGTACCCGGCAAGTGACGGCCGGACGTACCAGTTGAACCTGATCGACACGCCCGGCCATGTCGACTTCTCCTACGAGGTCTCCCGCTCGCTTGCTTCCTGTGAAGGCGCATTGCTGGTTGTCGATGCCTCGCAGGGCGTGGAAGCGCAGACGCTCGCGAACGCCTACCTCGCTATCTCGAACGGCCTGGAAATCATCCCCATCATCAACAAGATCGACTTGCCTTCCGCGGATATCGTGCGGACACAGGAGATGATCGAGAAGTCCGTAGGCTTGGACGCAACCGATGCCATCCCGGTAAGCGCGAAAACCGGTCTGGGCGTGCCTGACATTCTTGAAGCGATCGTGAAACGCCTGCCGCCGCCGCTGGGCGACCCGGAAGCCCCGCTGCAGGCACTTATCTTTGACTCCTGGTTTGATCCCTACCGCGGCGTGATCGTACTGGCGCGCGTCATCCACGGACGGCTGCGCAAAGGCGCGCGTATTCGGCTTATGTCGAATGGTCGCGAGTTCGATGTGGAGTCGCTTGGCGTCCTCACGCCCAAGCCTGTGGAGATCGCCGAACTGTCAGCAGGTGAAGTGGGCTTTCTGGTCGCGACCATCAAGAATGTCGCGGACACCAAGATAGGGGACACCATTACCGAGGTGGGCCGGCCAGCCGCCGCGGCTTTGCCCGGCTTTGAAGACATCAAGTCGATGGTGTTTGCCGGTATCTACACCATCGATTCGCACGAACACACCCTGTTGCGCGACGCGCTCGAGAAGCTGCGGCTCAATGATTCTTCTTTCTCGATGGACCCGGAAAGTTCCGCAGCCCTGGGTTTCGGCTTCCGCTGCGGCTTCCTTGGCCTGCTGCACATGGAAATTATCCAGGAGCGACTCGAACGCGAGTTCAACCTCGACCTCATTACCACGGCGCCCAGTGTGCGCTACCGGATCACGCTCACCAATGGAAGCATCATTGAAGTCGACAACCCATCCCGCTGGCCCGATCCAAGCGAGATCGACCAGGTGGAAGAACCGGTCATTCTCGCTACCATTCTCACCAATGAAGAATATGTTGGCGGCATCCTGAAGCTGGTGGAAGAAAAGCGCGGGCGCCAGCAGAACTTCGAGTACGTCAGCGCGACACGGGTCAAACTGACCTACGAACTGCCGCTGAACGAGATCGTGCTCGACTTCTACGACCGGCTCAAGTCGGTTTCACGCGGTTATGCGTCGCTGGACTACACGCTTTCCGGCACCTGGGTTTCGCCCATGTCGAAGCTCGACATCCTGGTTTCGGGCGAGCCAGTCGACGCGCTTTCCATCATCGTTCACCGTGACTTCGCCTACGATCGCGGCCGCGCGCTGGTTTCAAAGATGCGAGAGCTGATTCCGCGCCAGATGTTCGAGGTCGCCATCCAGGCGGCAATCGGCGCCAAGATCGTTGCCCGCGAAACTGTCTCCGGCATCAAGAAGAATGTGCTGGCCAAGTGCTACGGCGGTGACATTTCCCGCAAGCGCAAGCTGCTCGACAAGCAGAAGGAAGGCAAGAAGCGCATGAAGCGCATCGGCAAAGTAGATATTCCGCAGGAAGCTTTCCTGGCTGTGCTCAAACTGGGGGACGACAGTTCCCGCTGATCCAGGCGGGTTACCTGAATCCTGCCGCTTAAGGTTACCTCTCACTATCGTAGATTGTGGGAAAGCGCAACCGTCGCTCTGTGGATTGCTCCGGAAAAGCGACCCATGGCCTCTCAGGAGTTAGCCGCGCCGGAACGCTTTAAAATGAGGAGATTACCGCCTAGGAGCGCGAGCTGGCAATGCGTCTGTTAGCAGGCCGTGCCAGGATGCGCAACATTGATTTTGCGATCTTCCACAATAATTTCCACAGGCTTGGTAACTCGCAGTGAGCAGACTTCATGCGCTCAAACAGCAAAGGCCCCGAAACTTTCGGGGCCTTTGGTCACACGGGTACAGGTCTAATGCGCTGCCGGCGCGGTGCGGTGGGTAGCCGGGGCGGTGGAACTGCTGCCGCTGCCGCGAGGCGTGGTCCCGGAAGGGCTTGGCGCCGACGGCGGAGGCGCCGCGATGCCTGACTTCTGGTTGTAGACCGCGATCACGGCTTCCGTGATGTCATTGCCCTGCGTTGTGTAGAGCACCGGGCTCTGCTGCTGCGAGGCGTCCAGAACCAGCGTGTAGCCATTCTGCTGCGCGTAGCTCTGGACCGAACCGTAGACCTTCTGCGCCAGCTGGGCATAGACCTGCTGGATCTCCTGCTGGAAATCGTTCGTGGCATCCTCGCCCGAACGCTGCAGTGACTTTTCCTTGTCGTCGATGGACTTCAGCCGCTGTGCCCGCTCGGCATCGCTCAGCGTGGCGCTTGCGGTCTGCAGCTGCTTCTTGAGCGCGTCGATTTCGTCGCTCTGCTGCTTCAGCTGGGCCTGCTTGGGCTGGTATTTCTTTTCTACTTCTTCAAAGTTGCGCTTGCCTTCATTGGTTTGCGCCACGGCGGCCTGGAACATGATGATGGCTACCTTGGAAGGGCCAGCTGCGGCAACGGCAGCGCTGGCGCCGGAGGAAGGGGCCGAGGGTGCTGCGGCAGCGGTGCTCTGCGCCAGGGCGGCAGAGGAGACGAGAGTGGTTGCAAGCAGGCTTGCGAGTGAGAGCGAAAGCTTCATGGAAAGGTGAAACTCCTTCGGATTCGGGTGAGGTGGACGGCGCGCGGTGCGGGCGGTCCCTCTTCATACGCTGCGCTCGGAACCGTTCCCGGCGGAGAAGAGACGTACCCCGGCACGATTCAGGGCACTGGGCACGATTCTATGGGTCCGGGTTGCTGAGCGTCAAACCGCAGGAGGCAAGTTGCTGCTGTTTTTGCCTGGCGGGTTGCCTCGCAAGGGGATTACGCCTTCGCTACCTCGTCACTCGCCGGTACCCGTTCCACGGTCACCAGGGTCGAGTAGAAAGTCGGGCCGCCGCCCAGGTCGGTCAGCCTCTGCGAGGTGAGCTGGTTCACCCCCGCGCCCGCACCCCCGGCATTCAACTTGTTCCAGCCCATCGCCGCCGACACCACGCCCCGCTGTACCCGCGCGCTCAGCAGCACGCGCAGCTTCAGGCAGCCGCGCTCGTTGCTCAGCGTCACCAGTTCACCATCGCCCACGCCGCGCAGTGCCGCGTCTTCCGGGTGCATCTCGAGCCGGTCCAGTGTTTCGCGCTGCATAGACTGGTGCGCCGCGTGGTTCGCAAAGGTGGAGTTCATAAAATTCCCGGCTTTGCGCGGCAGGAACTCCAGGAGGCCTGGCCCTTCGGTCTTCTCGCGCGATGTGTAGAAGCGCGACTCGCGCGGAGGATGAAAAGTTGGCATCGCATCCAGGCCGCGGGCTCGCATCGTCTCTGAAAAGAACTCCGCCTTGCCTGTGGGCGTGGGGAAGATTCCATCACTGAATGGCCGGAACGGCTCCCCATGCTCCTCGGAGGGGAAGCGCAGCCGCTCGCTGCCACCGTTCGCGCGCAGGGAGGCACGCGTGATGCCACGCATCAAGACGTCCTGTGTTTCCGGCGCCTCTTCCCGCAGCGCTTGCGCGATTAGCGTTTCCGCATCGTCCTTGAAACATGCCTCGCTGAAACCCATCCGCCGGGCCAGCGCGCTGAAAAGCTGCACATTCGACCACGCCTCACCGGCCGGTTCAATACTCTGCTCCGACAGCTGCACATAGTGATGGCCATAGGCCCCCTGCACATCGGCATGTTCCAGAAACGTAGTTGCCGGCAGCACCAGGTCCGCGTAGTCGCAGGTATCGGTAAAGCTCTGCTCGTGCACCACGGTAAACAGGTCGGTACGGGCGAGCCCTGCCAGTACCTGGCGCTGGTCCGGGGCTATCACCGCCGGGTTTGAGTTATAGACGAACAGTGCGTGCACGGCGCCCTCGCCCTGCACTCGCAGCGCCTCGCCCAGCAAAGTCATATTGATGACCCGCGCAGCGCGGCCCAGCGTGCTTGCCTGCATCAGGTCAGGCCGCTCCAGTGCCTGCTTGTCAAAGGAAAACGCGCCGCTGGTCGATAACTGCAGACCTCCGCCCAGATCCTGCCACGCCCCGGTCAGCGCCGGCAGCATGGCAATGGCGCGCGCCGCAGCGCCACCATTCTCCGATCGCTGCACCCCGTAGTTCATGCGGATGACCGCCGGCCTGGCCGTCGCATACTCCCGCGCCAGCGCTTCGACCGTTGCTGCGTCAATCCCGGTCCATCCCTCTATCTGCGCGGGCGTATATGCGGCGACATGCGCACGCAGTTCCGCGAGCCCATGCGTGTGCTTTTCGATCCACGCCTTGTCCTCGAGCCCGTCGCGCAGGATCACGTGCATCAGCCCGAGCGCGAGCGCCGTGTCGGTGCCTGGGTGCGGCGCCAGGTGCTGATCGGCAAGGCTGGCGGTGCGTGTTCTATAAGGATCGATCACGACCAGTCGTGCACCCTTCCGCCTGGCTTCCTCGATCTGCGGCCACAGGTGAATGTTGTTGTTATGGACGTTTGCGCCCCACGCAAGGATCAAACGCGCGTGGTGGAAGTGCTCCGTATCTGTTCCCAGTTTGCGACCGTAGACCGACAGGAGCGCTTCACCGCCGGCCGTCGCACAAATTGTTCGATCCAGCTGCGAAGCACCCAGCCGATGAAAGAAGCGGCGATCCATGGAGCCGTAGCCGAGCGCGCCGATGGTGCCCGCGTAGGAGTACGGCAGCACAGATTCCGGGCCATGTTCGCGGGTGATCGAGCTAAGCCGATCGGCTATCTCGTCCAGCGCCACATCCCATGAAACGCGTTCAAAGGCGGTATGCTCCTGCCCCGGCACGAGCGCGCCCTTGGGCACGCCCGGACGCCGGCGCATGGGGTAGAGAACGCGATCCGGGGCGTACACGTGGTCGAGATACCTCGCCACCTTGCCGCAGAGAAAGCCTCGGGTGACGGGATGTTCCGGGTCGCCGGCCAGCTTGATCGCGCGCCCGCTGGCCGCGTCCACCGTGACCAGCACCCCGCAGGAGTCGGGGCAGTCCAGCGAGCAGACTGCACGCCTGGTGTTCGTATCCATACAAGAAGTGTAGGCCCGCGGCTGCTGCCAGCCGCTCCATTCTGTTCGCCCGGGCATCCCAGCGAGCAGGCAGAACCGTAACCAGAAAGGAGCCTGCGCCGTGGTGAAACAAATGAGCCACTCCGATCCAGGCCGTTACAGCGACCCGGAACTACGCGACCGAATCAAGGAGGAAGTAACGCGAGGTGACAAGGGCGGCAAGCCCGGGCAGTGGAGCGCGCGCAAGGCCCAGCTGGTCGCGCACGAGTATGAGCAGCAGGGCGGCGGGTACAAGCAGGCGCCGGCGAAAGAGCAGCAGAGCCTGAAGCAGTGGGGCGACGAGAAGTGGCGCACCGAGGACGGCAAAAAGGCCGAGCGCAAAGGCGGAACCACCCGTTATCTGCCAGAGAAAGCCTGGGAGGCGCTCAGCCCCGAAGAACGCAGCGCGACGAATCGCAAGAAGCAGGAGGGCTCAAAGAAAGGCAAACAGTTCGTCGCAAACACCAAGCCGGCGGCTGAAGCCCGGAAGAAAGAAACTTCGAAAACGACTGCGGCGTCAGCCACGACAGCAAAGAAGGGCGCGACTGGCAGGCAGGCGGATAAAGCACCGGCGAAAAAGGCAGCGACCAAAAGAACCGCAGCGAAAACCAGCCCAACGAAGAAGACTGCTGCGAAAAAGAAGGCAGCTGGCAAGTCTGCGGAGAGCAAGGCGAGCGCAAAAAAGGGTGCTGCGAAAGTCGCGAAGAAGAACAGCTAGTCCCCTGCGGCGCCGCGCATTCAATGCGCTCGCAGGACCCGGCACCCGGGGAGCCAATCGATCGTTTGTCCCCGGCGAAAATGGCAGCAGGCTGCGACTCGGCCAGCCGGTGCCTGCTTGAAGTCAGAGAAGCGTTAGTGCAGCAGCGCGCTGCGCAATACTTCGCGTGCCTCGGCGTCCGCAACCTGCGTAAAAACAGCGGCAGCCTTCTTCTTCCCTTTCACCTTGGGCGGCTTCCTTTCGAGCGCCTTCTCCCCCGTCGCCGCCACCAGTACCGGTCCCTGTTTGCAGAGACCCAGGCAGC
>CAXTEW010000061.1:0-12883 GCA_964243175.1 uncultured Acidobacteriaceae bacterium | reverse complement strand
TGTGCTGGCAGTGCAGGCCGCGGCCGTCGCTGCTGCTGCTGTGCTCCATTCCTACGAGAAACCCCTCCGCCCGCGGCTTCCGTATCTCGTCAGCCTTGCTGTCGGTGTGCTGCTTGCCACCTGCCTCCTGCACCTGCTGCCTGAGGCGGTAGAGGCACTCGGCAACCGGCGCGGCATGTGGCTTGCTGTTGGTCTCACGCTGTTCACCCTGTTCGCGGTGGAGAGGCTGTTTCAGGCCTCTCTCCGTAATCGATGGCCTGCATCGGTAACGCTCCCTGGCGATACACCCGTAGGCATGCATGCGGGCGAGTCACTTCGCCCTCTCAACCTGATGGTGGGCAGCGCGCTGCACAGCTTTGTGGATGGCACGGCGATCGCTACCGGGTTCGCCGTAAGCCCAAGGCTCGGCCTGCTGACGGCGTTTGCCGTCGCGCTGCATGAGGTGCCGCATCGCATGGGCGACGTCGCTATACTGCTGCACCTGGGCCTGTCGCCCGCACGCGCGATGCGCTTCGCTGTGCTCGCCGGTGTGCCCGCCCTGCTGGGTGCAGTTGCGGTGCTGCTCCTTGGCGAGGCCGGCACCGCCGCATTCCGCTGGCTGCTGCCGGTAAGCGCGGGGAGTTTTCTCTACATCGCCGGCGTCAACCTGCTCCCCGAGTTACACGCCGCGGCCACTCTCCGCGCGGTGTTGCTGCAGTTACTTTGCCTCGCCGCGGGCGTAACTGCGGTGTTGCTCGTCACCGGGCTGCACGCAGGCTAAGCACAACAGCCGCCCGACCGGCCACCAGCAGCTCTAGCTACTGCGCAGGCGGGCAGCCTTGTTGCATGCCGCGCACAGGCCATACAGAAACAACTCGTGCCCGGTCAGGCGGAAGCCCCCAGGCACCTTGGGTTTCGGCTGCAGCGTGCAGCCTTCCAGGTCGTAGATGCGCCCGCATCGCTCACAGTGGAAATGATGATGATGTCCTTTGCCGGCGACCTCGTAACGCGCCGGCTCGCCGGGTACATCGACCGGGCTGAGCCACGCGTCTTCGATCAATGCATGGATATTGCGATAGATCGTCGCCACACTGATGCCTTCCACCAGCTTTGCCGCTTCCACCTGCGCCTCCTCCGGGGACAGTGGCCGGGCTGCTGCCGAAAATGCCAGTCGGATGGCTTTCTTCTGCCGGGTATCACGTAACTGCGTCGTCATGCTCCCCCTATCCTATAGCGGCCGGCGCCGGCACGGCCGATGTTACTGCTATACTGGTCGCAATAAGCATTTAGTCCCCTGTCTCTAAGGCGAGCTTGCAGCCTGTTACCAAATACTGGAAGCTCCTCGCGCTGGCGCTTTGCTGCGTTCTGCTGCTGTTCATGACAGTGGAGATCGCGCATGCCCATCCGTACGGCGTTGCCGACAGTGGACATTGCCCGCTCTGCATTGCTGCTCACATCGCCTGGCATAGTGCGTCGATCGTGATCGCTGGAATCCTGCTGGCAGCTGTCGGCAAAGTCGTAGACCGCGATGCAGCAGCCGGCTTCTCAGTGCTGCGCCTCGCCCTCCGCATCCGCCCGCCGCCGGCCGCGTCTCCCCTGCAGCCAGCCGTGTAGAGCGCCATGCCTCCGCCGTAGAAAGCAGGTCAGGCGCTCCGCCTCTCCATCCCTGCTTTCCCTGTGCCTCGAGGAGGCTCCATGCCTTTCTGTTCGCGAATATTTTCAGCGCGTGTCTCTCGTCCGCGTATCCTCCCGCTCGCCGCACTTGCGCTTGCGCTTCCGCTTGCTGCTGCCGCGCAGGGTACCAGCCAGTCCGGGTCGCTTTCCGGCGTTGTTACAGATAGCACCGGGGCCATCATTCCGGGTGCCACCATCACCATTACCCACGCAGTCAGCGGCTACACGCGCCAGGCCGTCGCCGACAGCAATGGTGCCTATCAGTTTCCGAATCTTCCCTTCAACAGCTACCACGTCGTGGTAACTGCCCAGGGCTTTGGATCGATCACCGAGGATGCGGTGATCACTTCAAGCGTTCCGGTCGTGCTCAAGGATGTTCTCCAGGTTGGCGTTGCCGCGCAGAATGTCACAGTCGAGAGCTCCGATCTCGTCGACACCAGCACGGCGATGGAGACCAGCGTTGACCGCAGCACGATTGACAAGCTGCCGCTCGAAAGCCAGAGCTCCGGACTGTCCTCGCTTGTCACACTTACAACACCCGGCGTTTCAGCTGACTCGAACGGTTTGCTGCACGGCCTCGGCGATCACGCTTCGAACACCTTTGCCATCGACGGCCAGTCGATCAGCGATCAGCAGAGCAAAGTGTTCTCGAACCAGATCCCTTCCAATGCGGTTCAATCTGTGCAGGTCATCGATGGCGCGCCCCCTGCCGAGTACGGCGATAAGACGTCGCTCGTGATCCAGGTCACCACCCGTTCCGGCCTCGGACTAACCAAGCCGACAGGCAGCCTCACCACGTCCTATGGCTCATTCGGCTCCGCCACCGCCGGGATCGATCTTGGCTATGGCACCAGCACCGTGGGCAACTTCTTCGAGCTCGACGGGCTCAACACCGGCCGCTTCCTCGATGCGCCCGAGTTCGCTGTCATGCATGACAAAGGCAACGAACAGAACCTCTTCGATCGCGTGGACCGGCAGTTCTCGCAGAACGATTCGCTGCATCTGGATCTGACCTATAGCCGCTCGTGGTTCCAGACGCCCAACACGTTCGATAACCAGAACATCGGCAAGACGGATCCCCTGACCGGCGCCCTGCTTGCTGCCACCGACCAACACTCCAAGATTGAAACATTCAATATCGCCCCGACCTATACGCGCGTGCTGGGCAGCAATGCCGTCTTGAACTTCGCGCCATTTATTCGTAAGGACAGCTATAACTACTATCCCAGCAAGAACCCCTTCTCTGACCTGGGCCCCGTGAACCTGCAGCGGGAGAGCATCGCGCAGGAGCGAACCCTGCTCAACACCGGGGTGCACTCTGATATCTCGGTGGTGCACGGGGTCAACACGGTGAAAGCGGGCTTTGTCTACCAGCAGACTTTTCTGCGCGAGCATGACGCGCTCGGCATCGTGGATCCGACCCTGAACGCGCCCTGCCTCACTGCAGCCGGCGCAGCCGTCGGCGGCTTCACCAATCCCGCGCAATGCGTCGCCGCTGGCTACGAGCCGAACACGGCGGCTAATCCACTCAGCACCACGCCCTTCAACCTGGTGCTGCTGCCATATGACTTGACCCGCAATGGCACTGACACGCTCTTCAACGGGCGCGCCGATATCAAAGAGCTCTCGCTCTACATCGAAGACCAGATCAAGGCTGGCAACTGGCTGATGAACATCGGCATACGCGGCGATTTATATAACGGTTTGGCCGTGGCGCGCCAGGCTGAGCCGCGACTTGGGGTGTCGTATAACTACAAGCCAACAAGTACCGTGCTGCGTGTCTCCTACGCCCGCACCCTCGAAACGCCCTTCAATGAAAACCTCGTCCTCTCAAGCCTTGGTTGTGGCAACGACGTTCTGAACCCGCTGCTTGGCTGCGCGCCTGGGGTCACCAACACGGTCGAGCAGCCGGGCTTCCGCAACGAGTTCCACGCCGGGTTAACCCAGGCCTTCAGCAGCCACTTCGTCGTCACCGGCGATTACATCTGGAAGTACACCCACAATGCTTTCGACTTCAGCGTGCTCGGGAACACGCCGATCACCTTCCCCATCGACTGGCATAACTCGAAAATTCCCGGCTACGCCATTCGCGCGGACCTGCTCAACACCCACAACCTGACTGCCTATGTCGCGCTGTCTTCGGTAGCGGCGCGCTTCTTCAACCCGCAGGAGTCAGGCGCCGGCGCCACGCCCGGTACCGCCGGCAGCAACCAGCCGTTTCGTATCGACCATGACGAACGCTTCAACCAAACCACGCATATGCAGTACCAGTTACCCGGCAAACTTGCTCCCTGGGTCAGCTTTAACTGGCGCTACGACAGTGGCGAGGTGGCCGGCTCTACCCCCTGCTACAACGCGTTGCCTGGCGCGAATACCGACTGTGGCCCCACCACGATCACCGGACCCCAGGGACAGCAGTATGTCTATCTCGGTGGACTCACAGCGGACGAGCAGTTCGAAGCAGGATTGAGCTGCGATGGCGTTCGCGCCACGCCAACCCAGGCCCTGCCTGCGCAGTGCCTGGCCTCCCAGGTCACCTCGAAACTGATTACGATTCCCGCGGCAAACACCCAGGACAACGACAAGAATCCCCAGCGTATCGCGGGCCGCAATCTCTTCGATCTATCGCTGGGGAGTGACGATGTCTTTCGCAGCGATCGTTATAAGTGGAGCGCTCGCGTGACCGGTGTCAATATCGCGAATACCTATGCGCTGTACAATTTCCTCTCGACTTTCAGTGGCACGCACTATGTAACCCCGCGTGCCCTGACCGCCGAAATCGGGCTTCATTTCTAGCTCCACCTGCATATGTAAGTGGGCGCGAGCATCACGCCCACTTACCTTTCCCAGTTGCCCCTACCCACTAAGCCCGCGGGCAAGCGCCTCCGCGATGTGTATCGCCCGGCGCCCTGTTCCCTGCTCTATCTGTTCGCGGCAGGAGAAGCCGCCGGAGACGACGAGTGTCTCCGGGCTGGACCGTCGAACCGCTGGCAGCAGTACGCGCTCGCCAAGCTTCTGCGAGATCTCGTACTTCTCTCGTTCGAAGCCGAAGGGCCCCGCCATGCCGCAGCACCCTGTATCTGGCACCGTGACGGTGTCACACAGCTGCTCAAGGTAGCGCCGCTCCGCACCGAGCTTGCCGAGCGCCTTGTGGTGGCAGTGGCCATGCAGCAGCGCCCCCTGCCTGCTGACAACGACCGGTTGATATCCTGGCGCCAGCTGCTCCAGCGCGTCGGCAAACAGGCGGGTCTGGGCAGCCAGCCGCTGTGCGCGTGCATCCGCGGGGAAAAAGTTGAGCAGCTCCTCGGTGAACACGCTGGCACAGCTGGGCTCGAGAAACACAAAGGGCAGCCCCGCATCTATCTGGGGCGCGAATCGGTTCAGTATGCCTTGGAGATAGCGGCGGGCTTCCTCCAGCATGCCGAAGTCGTACAAGGGTCGCCCGCAGCAGACGTGCTCGCGGGGCGTCCACGGCTCGAGACCTGCATGCCGCAACACGCGCTCTGCCGCGGTGAGTGCCTGGGGATAGAAGTAGTTATTCCACGTGTCAGGCCACAGCACCAGCCGCGTGCCGGCAGGCGCACGCCGCTGCGTCAATCCGCTCTGGTACGAACGCGCGGCAAACTGCGGCAGCGTTCGCTCTGGCGCCAGCTGCAGAAGTCTGCCCGCCAACCCACGCGCACCAGGCAGGCGCAGCGACGCGTTGGCAAGCCGGGGCGTGATCCCTGGCAGCAGCCCGGCCACTCGCGCCCACTTATCCATGTGCCCAAAAGCGTAATCCCGCAGCGAGTGGGTGTGCTCCTCGTAGTAGTGGGCCAGGAACTCTGCCTTGTATGTCGCTACATCGACATTGACGGGGCACTCGGTCTTGCATGCCTTGCAGCTCAGGCACAGCTCAAGCGCCTCCTTGACCTCTTCGTTCGCCCAGCCTTCGCCTAGCACATCACCCTGCATGAGTTCCCACAGCAGGTGCGCGCGGCCACGGGTCGAATGCTTTTCCTCGCCGGTCACCATGTAACTCGGACACATGGTGCCGGCATGCTCCTTGCGACAGGCGCCAACACCGACACAGCGCAACGTCGCCTCGCCAAAGGAACCGCCATCGTTGGGAAACTGGAACCAGGTCTGTGGCGTGGCGGATCTGTAACCGTCACCGGCACGGATGTTGTCGATCGGCGAGTACACCGCGATCGGATCGACCAGCTTGCCCGGATTCATGCGGTTCTCCGGGTCCCACAGCGCCTTGAATTCCCGAAACGCCTGCATGATGCGCGGCCCGAACATCTTCGGCAACAGCGCCGCACGCGACTGCCCGTCGCCATGCTCGCCAGACAGCGAGCCACCATGCGCCAGCACGATGTCAGCTGCTTCGTCGATAAATGCGCGGTACTTCGCCAGTCCGGCAGCGCTGTGCAGGTCGAAGTTAATTCGCATGTGAACGCAGCCCTGGCCAAAGTGGCCATACATTGGGCTGCGATAGCTATAACTCCTCATAAGTACCGCTAGCTGCCGCAGGTAGCTGCCCAGCGCGGCGGGCGGTACAGCCGCGTCCTCCCAACCCTCCCAGCTGTGCGGCTCCCCCGGCACAAAGACGGTCGCGCCCAGCGCCTGCTCGCGAACACGCCAGACCCTTGCGGCCTCGGCGCCGTCAAAGTGACGCGCACTGGTAGCAGCTGTGTCCCTTGTGGCTTCCGCGCCAAAGCGCTCTGCTTTCAGCAGGGCTTCCTTGGCGGTCCAGCCGCCGAACTCAACCAGCAGGAAGCCTCGGCCTTCCGGCAGCAGGCCTATATCCTCAAGCGCCAGGCGTTTGCGGTACATCATGTCGACCAGCAGGCCGTCAAAGCCTTCAAGCCCGATCGGTTCTGCCTCCAGCACGCGCGGCACAGCATCGGCTGCGACAAACTGGTCAGCAAAACCCAGCACTACCAGCTGCCGATGCGGCGGGCTGGGGACCAGCTTCAAAGTCGCGCCGAGGATCGTGACACAGGTGCCTTCACTGCCGACCAGCGCGCGGGCGACGTGGAAGCCAGCGTCTGGAAGTAACTCATCCAGGTTGTAGCCAGAGACGCGCCGGGGAATCTTCGGAAAACGCGCGCGGATCTCGTCTGCATAGGTATCGCGCAGCCTCTTCAAGCCCGCGTAGATCGCGCCGCGACGGCCGCCTTCGCGAATGGCTGCCGCTAACTCGTATTCGCTGGTCGCCCCCACGGTCAGGCGCGTGCCGTCATACAGCAGCACCTCGAGCGACTCGATGTTATCGACCGTCTTGCCGCCCATCAACGCGTGTACGCCACAGCTGTTGTTACCGATCATGCCGCCGAGCGTGCAGCGGGAGTGGGTCGCCGGGTCCGGCGCAAAGGTAAGCTCATGCTGCTCTGCTGCTTCGCGTACCCGGTCCAGCACGATACCCGGCTCGACCCTGGCCGTGCGGGCTGCCACATCCACGCTGCCCATCCTGCGCATGTACTTCGAGTAATCGAAAACAACAGCGGCGTTGCAGGTCTGTCCCGCCAGACTGGTGCCCGCCCCGCGCGCGAGCACGGGCGCCGCATGCGCGCGGCATACAGCCATCGCCGCCACGACATCGTCGGCGTCATGCGGCACCACCAGCCCGATCGGGACCTGCCGGTAATTGGAAGCATCGGTCGCATACAAGGCGCGCGAGCCCGTGTCGAAGCGAACTTCGCCTCGCACAGCCCTTCGCAGTGCGCTCGCCAGCGCACTCGCAGCTTCCTCGGCCAGCGACGCAGCACCAGGTTGCAGAATAGGAAAAACAGGAGCACTCACGCGCTCATCGTATCAGCGGGCGCACGGCAGGCGTCAGCAGGGACTTGCCGGAGAACGGACTCAGCATGGGGCGCGTCAATGTGGTCCGCTAGTCAATAAAGGTGGCAGTTCAGCCGGCGCTCGACTTAGTCCGAAGCGCTCGCCAGGATCCCGCGCCACTCAGCGCGAGCCATACGGCCATTCATCGACCACTACATCCAGGTCGTTCAGCATGGCCATCACGGCTTCCAGGTTGCGGCGCATCGCCGGGCGCTCCCGCCGCGAGGTTGCCGGGTCTTCTTCCACGGCCACGACGCGGCCATATTCCCAGCTTTCTTCGGGCAGTGCGGCCAGCGCTTCTGGTAAGTCGATCAGGCGCAAAGTCAGCTCACGCTTCTTCGCGCCGATCGCCCGCAGCTTCATCTCGGGCAGCACCTTGTTGGGCAGGGTGTCGCCAGGCATTGAGTCCACCATACGCAGCGTGATGGATCTACGGCCAACAATCAGAAAAGGATTGCTCCAACCTTCGGCCGTGTGCACCTGCAGGTAACGCCCCTTGGCCGGCGGTGGCAGCTGGGCCAGCTGTCCCTCTGCTGCACGGATCCCCTTGCGCGCCGCCGCTGCATCATCCGCCAGCTGCTGCCTGGCCGCGGCATCCTGCGCCGCGGCTGCCTTGTCTGCCTCGGACGCATGCTGGTTGCAGCCTGCGAGCAGCATCACGCCGCCAAGCAGCAGCGCTCCGCCCTGGTGCCCCAGCAAATCCCTCCGACGCCCGGCCAGTCCGCTCACCCGCGCCGCCGTTCTGCCGGCTCCCACGCCTCGCGACGCGAACGCGCGACCGCATCGAGCACGCCATTCAGGAAGTTGATCGACTCCGGCCCCGAGTAGCGGCGAGCTATCTCCAGCGCTTCGTTGATCACGATTGGCGCCGGAGTCGCCGTAAACCCCAGCAGCTCCGCAATGGCCATTCGCAGCACGCTGCGATCCACCGCCGGCATCCGCTCCAGCCGCCAGTTCTGCGCGTGCTTGGTGATCAGCTCTGCGATCTCTTCTTCCTTTACATTGGCCACGCGATACAGGTCTTCAGCGAATCCACGAATATCCGGCTCGACGACGTCGCGTGCTTCCCAGAAGCTCTTTCGCACCTGCTCCGGCGTCTGCTTGCCAACATCTGCCTGGAATAACATCTGCATGGCTAATTCGCGGCTCTTGCGCCGTTTGCCCGAGGGAGCGCTCACCGGCTTCCGCCCTGCAACTGCTCCTGCGGCTGCCCTTGTGACTGTCCGCCGGCGATCTTCCGATGGAGCGACACCATTTCGATGGCAGCGGACGCAGCTTCAAACCCCTTGTTGCCAGCCTTCAATCCAGCCCGGTCCAGCGCCTGCTCCAGCGTTTCGCAGGTCAGCACGCCGAAAGCATGCGGAATGCCGGTTTCCTGCTGCGACTGGCCGATGCCACGGGACACTTCGTTATAGATCGCCTCGTAATGCGCTGTTTCCCCGCGCAGCAGCACACCCAACGTGACGATGCCGTCGACGCGACCCGTCTGCGCCAGGGCCCGCGCCGCGTCCGGGATCTCCCACGCGCCGGGCACGCGCACAACCTCGATATCCGCGCGCCGGGCGCCCGAGCGTAGCAGCGCATCGAGCGATCCCTGCAGCAGGCGGTCCGTAATCACCGCGTTCCAGCGCGCAACCACGATGGCGAAGCGCATGCCGGTTGCCAGCAGGTCCCCTTCCATTGCAGCAGACTTGCCCTTCAAAGGATCCGTCCACTCCCAGAACGCCAGCCTGACGCCCGGTACCGGCTCCACCGTAAACAGTTCAGCCTTCCAGTCCGTCGGCTCAATCGGCCCGAGGCGGCCGGCAACTTCCGCACTGGGGACGCCGCCTTCTGACTTCAGCCACGCCTCGGCGGCATCACGCACCGCGCCGAGCGCCGTCGCTTCAATCAACAGCTCAGCAGGCACAGGAGCCGTGCCGTCGATCCACTCGATCGTTGCCAGCGGCGCACGAAAACTGCTGCCCCGGCCCGATGCTGTCTGCCAGCCCGGACCTGGCTCAAAACCAAGCATGGCAAAGAAGCTTTCGAGCTGGTCATAGACTGCGGGCGTGCTCGCCGTACGCAGGAGAGTGAGCCCCTTGATCATCCTTCCACGATACCAGCAACACAGCTCCCCGCAGGGCTGCGCCGCACGCCCACGGTGCGGCCAGGGCGCGCGCTTCCACCACCTCACCGCGCTCCGCGTTCCCGACCCTGCCGATAAGATCCGGGAGGGCGGGCAGGCACCCGGCAGCGTCGGGCCTTCGCTGCATTCTCCGGAGCTTGCCTCCATCGCCACGTACCAGCGTTGTCGCTTACCATGGCGGAGCACACTTCATCTCGCCAGCACCGCCCCTGAAAGGCAGCCATGCAGCGTAGGAACTTTCTGCAGTATCTCGGACTCGCCGGAGCCTCGTTCGCCCCCGGCGCCAGGGCGCTCAGCAGCTGGCAGGCACCCGCGACTGTGCGGGAGCAGCCCCTGCTTCTGAACCAGCTGGGCTACCAGCCGGCCGGCGCCAAGCAGGCTACGGTCCGTGGTGCTGCGGCCGGCACGGGCGCGCGCGATTTCGAGGTCCACCCGGCGAATGGCAAGGCTGGCAGCAGCGCCGTCTTCCGCGGCAAAACCAGCCAGCCGGCGCTCGATGCGGCCTCGGGCGACATGGCAGCCGTCGCCGACTTTTCCGCGCTGCGCACGCGCGGCACCTACCGCCTGGTTGTCGACGGCATCGCGAGCGATGCTTTTCCCATCCGGGATGACGTGTATGCCGATGCGCTGCGCGTCACCATGCGCGGCTTCACCGGGCAGCGCTGCGGCTGCGCGGTCGACCTCGGCGGCGGCTACCGGCACCCGGCCTGCCACGCGGCCGGTGCCTTCCATCCCACTTCCGGCAAGAGCGGCCCGCTCGCGAATCATGGCGGCTGGCACGATGCCGGGGACTACGGCCGCTACATCGTCAACTCCGGCATCAGCACCGGCACCCTGCTGTGGGCCTGGGAGCTCTACCCGCAGGCGGTGCGCAGTCTCCACATGCAGCTGCCCGAGAGCGGTGGCCGCCTGCCCGACTACCTTGCGGAAATCCGCTGGAACCTGGAGTGGATGCTGTCGCTGCAGGACACCGACGGCGGCGTCTTCCACAAGCAGACCAGCGAACACTTCTGCGCGTTCATCATGCCCGAGGCCGACACCCTCCCCTCCTATGTCATCGGCACAGGGAGCGCGCCGTACAAGAGCACCTGCGCGACCGCCGACCTGGCTGCAGTCATGGCTATCGCGGCCCGTTGCTACGGTCCCTATGACCCTGCTTTTGCGCAGCGCTGCCTCCTCGCCGCGCAGGGGGCCTGGACGTGGGCCTCGGCACACCCCGACGTCGCGTTTGTGAACCCCCCGGGCATCACGACCGGTGACTATGGCGACCCACACTGCGGCGACGAGCTGGCCTGGGCCTCGGCCGAGCTGTGGCGCTCGACCGGCGAGCCTCGCTATGAGGCCGCGTTTCTCAGCCGCATGCCCGACCCCGGCGCCCCGTTGACGCTCGCCGAACCCGCCTGGGCCAGCCTGCTGCCCATGGCCTGCTGGACCTACGCGCTCGCCGCGCGGCCCGGCAAGCCTGACCCGGCCAAGCCCGCCGTCAAGCGCCGCATCCTGGACGCGACCCACGCCGCCGCCGCCGCGATGGTCGAGCGCAGGGGCGGCAGCGGCTACGGCAACACCCTGCTGCTGCATGACTACGGCTGGGGCTCCAACTCCGCGGCCGGCAACCAGTCCCTGCTGCTGCTGATCAGCAACCACTTCCAGCCTGACCCTGCCACCCGCGAGGCCGCGCTTGGCAACCTCCACTACCTCTTCGGCCGCAACTGCCACGACGTCTCCTGGGTCACGCAGCTTGGTGTCCGGCCTTTCCAGCACCCCCACCACCGGCCCAGCGCCGCGGACGGCATCGTCGCCCCCTGGCCCGGGCTGCTCTCGGGCGGGCCCAATGCGCACGGCGGCGACGCGGTCGCAGACCGGCTGCCGAAAGCGCCACCCATGCGCATGTGGGTCGATGACCAGCGCGCCTACTCGATGAACGAGATCGCCATCAACTGGAACGCGCCGCTCGTGTTCCTGCTCGCCGCTGCCAACAGCTAAGACCGCCTGGCCGATAGGGGTTACCGGCGGTCTCGCGCTCGCGATAAGCTCTAGCCCATATGCTCCGGAAGCTGCCTCGCGATCTTCGGCGCGCGCTGTGGAAGGCCTTTGGCCACAACGCCTTCACTATCGCCAAAGCCGCGGCCTATTCCGAGCTCCTCAGCCTGTTTCCTGCCTTCCTGGTCTCCGCCCAGCTGCTCTCGGCCGCCCCGGCCAGCGATGCCGTGCGTGGCGACGTGCGCGCGCTGCTTTCTGACCTGCTGCCGCCCGACACCATGAGCCTGGCGGCGACCTACTTCACCGCCCACTCCGCCCGGTCGCACCGTCTCGTGGTTCTGGCCGGCATTGTCGCCATCGCCGCCTCGATGGGCGTCATGCTGTCGCTGATGGAAGGATTCCGCCGCGCCTACCGGCTGCCGCGCGGCCAGTTCGGCTTCTGGAAGGAGCGGCTGGTCGCCCTGCTGCTGATCCCCTCCACCCTGCTGCCCATGCTGTTCGCCACCGCTTTTGTCGTCTTCGGCCACCAGATCGAGCAGTGGATGATTGCCAACGCCGACCATGAGCTCCGCTCGTGGGTGCTGCTGGGCTGGCGGGTGGCGCGCTGGCTGATCGCGCTCGCGACCAGCGTGGCCGTGCTGCAGGTCATCTTCCACTTTGCGACCGCGGTCCGCCCGCCCTGGCACCGCACCGTGCCTGGCGCGCTGCTGGCCACCTTCACCTGGTTTGGTTCGACCATGGCCTACGGCTGGTATGTCACCCGCTTTGCCGATTACTCGCGGGTGTACGGCTCGCTGGGCGCAGGCATTGTGACCATGGTCTGGCTCTACTTCGTCTCGATCGCCACGCTGGTGGGCGCGGAGTTCAATGCGCAGGTCTACCCCATGTGGGATGAGCAGGGCCGCACCACCCTGGCCGAGGACGACCGGCTCGAATACCCCGACGGCCTGCCCGGGCAGCATGGACACAGAGGTCCACAGCGCCGGGACGCCAGCCGGGCTGACAGGGGATTAGAATCACAGGCGGCAAAGTGAAACAGCCGTCCAAGTGCGCAGGGCAGTCGCCCGGCCCGCTGGATCGTGGCTGGATTGCTGGATGAAGGATGGATACATACTTATGAGCACAGGCACTCCCGGCACGAACCCTTTTTCCGCGACCGGTGCCCTGCGCCGGGCCAAGATCGTTGGCACCCTGGGCCCGGCCTCTAACAGTGAAGCAATCTTCCGCTCCCTGGTCCGCGCCGGGCTCGACGTGACGCGGCTCCACTTTGCGCACGGCACCCAGGCCGACACGCTC
>CAXTEW010000060.1:0-12890 GCA_964243175.1 uncultured Acidobacteriaceae bacterium | reverse complement strand
GCTTCTCGCGACGCGAGCGTTTGCTGCTTGCAATCCTGCCGCGTCTTGCCGCGGGCTGGATCGCGCTTATCGGCGTCACCCTGCGTTTTATCGTCATCGCCGAAGAGGGAGCCTCGCCGGCGCCGCTGCCGGCGAGGGGGATCTACTGTTTCTGGCACCAGTGCACTTTCAGCGCGGGCTGGTATTTCCGGCGCTACAACGCTTGCATCCTCATCAGCCGGTCGTTCGATGGCGAGCTCATCGCGCGGACGCTGGGGCGGCTCGGCTTCCGCAGCGTGCGTGGTTCGAGCTCGCGTGGCGCCGTGGCCGGGCTGCTGGCGCTGCGGGGGGAAGTGCAGCGCGGCGGGCTCGCCATCTTTACAGCAGACGGGCCACGCGGGCCGCTCCACCAGTCCAAGCTGGGGCCGGTTAAGCTGGCGCAGCATACCGGGCGGTCGATCGGGTGCTTTCACCTGCACCCGTTACGGGCGTGGACGCTACGCTCATGGGACCAGTTCGCGCTACCAAAACCATTCACGCAGGTCATCGTAAGCTGGGCACGGAGCGTGCCGGCGCCGGCCGCGGGCAGCAGTCCTGACGAACTGGAGCAGGCGCGGCAAGGGCTGGACGCAGCATTGGAGCGGGCACGCCGGCAGGCTGAGAACTGGGACCCGCCTGGCAATCGGCGCACGGCTGGAGAGAAGGGCAGGCACGATCGTGTCTAAGGAGAAAACGGTGCACGGCCTTTCGCTGATCTCCCGCGAGTCGGACCACTCCGCTGAAGGAGAAAGCGCGTCACTGGTGCGGGATTACGACTTTCATCTGCCGCCGGAGCTCATCGCTCAGGCGCCACCGCCGGCGCGTGCCGGCGCCCGCATGCTGCGGCTTGATCGCGCCACGGGCGTGGTGCAGGACAGCATCTTCGCCGCGCTGCCGGAGCTGTTGCAGCCAGGCGACCTGCTGGTGCTGAACAACACGAGGGTGCTGCCGGCACGGCTATTCGCGCGCCGGGTAGACGTCAAAACACAGCAGGGGCAGGCGCCGGCGCGTATTGAGGTGTTGTTGACCGAGCAGACCAAGCCCGGGGAATGGCATGCGCTGGTGCGGCCTGGCCGCAAGATCCAGCGCGGCGCCCGCCTTATCTTTTCAGACGAAACCACCAGCGTTGCGCCGACCGCGCACACGCTTGAAGCGGAAGTCATCGCGCATGGCGAGTTTGGCGAGCGCACGCTTCGCTTCGCACCAGAACCGGACTTCTACGCCGCACTGGACGCGCTCGGACAGATGCCGCTGCCGCCCTATATCCACCGCCCGGGAAGCACCAGCACGCCGGCCGACCGCGAGCGCTACCAGACCGTTTACGCGGAGCAGCGTGGCTCGGTTGCCGCACCAACTGCCGGCCTCCATTTCACGCCGGAAACTCTGGCGGCAATCGCGGCGCGCGGCGTCGAAATCGCCTATGTCACACTGCACGTCGGTCTGGGCACTTTCCAGCCGGTGCGCGTGGAGCGTCTAGCGGATATCCGCCTGCACACGGAACGCTACACGCTGCCCGCCGAAACCGCGGACGCGCTCAATCGCGCGCGGTCCGGGAAGCGGCGCGTTGTGGCTGTCGGAACGACCACCGTTCGTACGCTGGAGCACTGCGCGCGGATGGCTGAAGGCCCGCTCAGCCCGCACTCCGGCACCACCGATATCTTCATCTCGCCAGGCTACCCATTCCGCATGGTGGGCGCGCTGCTGACCAACTTTCACCTGCCGCAAAGCACGCTGCTGATGCTGGTATGCGCCCTCGCCGGGAAACAGGCAGTCCTTGCCGCCTATAAGCATGCCGTCAGCAGCGGCTACCGCTTCTTCTCCTACGGCGACTGCATGTTCGTGAGCTAGGCTGCGGTGCACGACCGTGCCTGCTGGCGGTAAACTTGGGGTGATGACGACCCCTGCCGCCGCAACCAAGCCGCCCATTTTCCTGCTCGACACCATGTCGTTCATCTTCCGGGCGTACCACGTCATGCAGCGCCAGCGGCCCATGTCCACGCGTACCGGGGTACCTACTGCTGCCACCTATGTCTTCGTAAATATGATCAACAAGCTGCGACGCGACTTTTCTCCCGAGTACTTCGCTGCTGTGTTTGATGTCAGCTCCCCTGTGTTTCGCGACGAACGCGCAAGCACCATGAAGACTGTTCGTAAGTGGAATATCAAGACGCAGGTTTTCGACGAAGTGGATTATGGCGGGTACAAGGCCAACCGGGAATCGATGCCGCCCGACCTTGCGCAGCAGCTGCCATATATTCGTCGTGCGCTTGAGGCCTTCCACATACCTATCGTGCAGTACGAAGGCTTCGAGGCCGATGACGTCATCGGTACGCTCTCCACGCAGGCAGCGAGGCAGGACTTCCCGGTCTTCATCGTCACCAGTGATAAAGACATGATGCAGTTAGTCAACGATCATGTGAAGGTGCTCAACCCGATGAAGGAAAACCTGATCCTTGATCGCGCCAAGGTTGAAGAAACACTGGGTGTGCCGCCGGAGCGAGTGGTCGATGTCATGGCGCTACGCGGCGACGCGATAGATAACATCCCTGGGGCGCCGGGCATTGGAGACAAAGGGTCTGTCGATCTGATCCTGCAGTTTGGTTCCGTTGAAGCAGCGCTGGATGGTGCGGCAGAAGTCAAGCGTAAGACGTACCGCGAGTCACTCGAGAACAACCGGGAAGCCGTGCTGCTTTCGAAAGAACTGGTGACGATTCACACCGAGGTTCCGGTCGAACTGGAGCTGGAGCGCATGCGCACCACAACGCCGGACCTGGCTGCGTGCCGTGCGCTGTTTTCAGAACTCGAGTTCACGACTTTGCTGAAGGAGCTGGCGCCCGAGGCTCCGGCTGTGCCGCTTACCTACGTGCTGCAGCCTACTCCGGGACAGCTTGCCGCCTTCATGGAGCAGGCGCGCAAGGCTGGCTTCTCCTTTGCGATCGAAGCAAGTGAGCTGGAGCAGATCGCCGAGCAGGTAAGCGAGAAAGAAACAGAACTAGCAGAAGAACGCGAACCAGAGCTGCGCACCATGATGCTTGACTTCTCCGCAACCGCCACGCCGGCAGTAGCGATTGAGCCGGCAGCGCCAGCGGCAAAGATCTTTCGCGCGGGCGTGGCAGCAGGCGCTGATAACGCGCTGCTTGTAAACGTCGACAGCATTCGCGATCTGCTCGAAGACGCCGCCATTGCCAAGCAGGTGCACGACCTGAAAGGCACCCTGCGCGAACTCGAAGCGCAGGGGATCACGTTGCGCGGCGCGCACGACGATCTCATGCTGTTTTCGTACCTCGTCAACCCGACACACGCGACCCACCGCATGGCGGACGTGGCGGCGCGCTTCAGCCCGCGTCCCCTGCAGGCGAATGGCGACGAGTCGCTGCCCGAGGCTGCGCACGCCATTCATACGCTGGCGCCGATGCTTCACGGCGACGTGGAGCGCGCGGACCTGATGAACATCTATGACACGATCGACCTGCCGCTTGTGCCGGTGCTGCTACGCATGGAGCATGCGGGAGTTCGCGTTGACCTGGGCGTGTTAAGCGACATGGATGCAAAACTGACCAGCGAGATGGCCCGTGTCAGCGAAGAAGTCTACGCCCAGTCCGGCCACCGTTTTAATATCAACTCGCCCAAGCAGCTGGGCGATATCCTGTTCAACAAAATGGAGCTGCCCAAGCCGCTGAAGTACGGCAAGGGCAAGGTGATCTCAACGGCACAGGACGTGCTTGAGGAACTTGCGGCATACAACGCTGTGCCACGCCTGGTGCTCGAGTATCGGCAGCTGGCCAAGCTGAAGTCCAACTATGTCGATTCTCTTCCACTGCTGGCTGACGCTGAAGGCCGCGTTCACACGACCTTTAACCAGGTGGGTACGGCAACAGGGCGGCTCTCGTCCACCAACCCGAACCTGCAGAATATTCCGATCAAGACCGAGTTAGGCCGCGAGATACGCGCGGCCTTTGTCGCGTCGCCCGGCAACCTCCTGCTATCCGCTGACTACTCGCAGATCGAGTTACGCCTGATGGCGCATTTTTCGCAGGACCCTTTGCTGCTGCACGCGTATCGTAACAACGAGGATATTCACACGCTCACCGCGAGCGAAGTGTTTGGCGTACCGGCGTCGGAGATGAGCAAGGAGACACGCAACCGGGCCAAGGCTGTAAACTTTGGGATCGTTTACGGCATCTCGCCCTTCGGGCTGGCGGCGAACCTGAGCATCGATCAGAAAGAAGCACGCATTTACATCGACCGCTATTTCGAGCGCTACGCCGGCGTGCGCACATACATCGATCGAGTGCTGGAGGAAACACGCGCGGAGCAGCGGGTTCGTACACTCTTCGGGAGGTCGCGACCTATACCCGATATCCAGAGCCGCAACGCTAACCTGCGCGGTTTCGCGGAGCGCACTGCGGTCAATACGCCGCTGCAGGGAACTGCCGCGGACCTGATCAAAGTCGCCATGATCCGCATCGACACGCGGCTTGCAGAAGAAAAACGGAAGACGCGGATGACGCTGCAGGTGCATGACGAGTTGCTGTTCGATGTACCAGAGGACGAGGCCGAAGACGTTCGTGCAATGGTGAAGTATGAGATGGAGAATGTCATCGAGTTGAGTGTGCCAATCGTCGCGGATGCGGAGCTGGGTGCGAACTGGCGCGACTTATAAGGAGCCAGACCGCCTGCCCGGCTTGGGGTCACTTCGTGACTTGTACTCGTTTAAAGACCAAGCTCCAGTTGGATAGCAGCGGCTATCCTATCTGCATGCTCGCGCATCAGCGATTCTGATTCCGCTTCGACCATCACGCGGGCCAAGGCCTCTGTTCCGGAGTAGCGGATGACCACGCGGCCGCTGCCTGCAATCGCGTTTTCCGCTTCCGCTATCGCTGAAGCCACAGACGCGATAGCCAGCAGCGGCTTTTTCTCGCGCACCCGCACATTCACAATCACCTGGGGAAATGTTTGGAGGTCGGCGATAAGCTCGTCGATTCGCTTGCCGCTGCGGCGCAGGATATCGAGCAGCACGAGGGAGGTTAGCAGCCCATCCCCAGTGGTGGCGAGATGCGGGAAGAGAATATGCCCTGACTGCTCACCGCCCAGCGAGGCACCATGCTGCTGCATCATCTCGAGCACGTACTTGTCCCCGACCGGCGCACGCAGCATGCGGATACCGCTGCGGCCGAGCGCTGCCTCAAGCCCCATGTTGGACATGGTGGTTGCCACCACAATGTCGCCTCGTAGCAAGCCTTCTGCCTGCATGGCCCGGGCAGCGAGCAGCAGCACGGCATCGCCATTGATTACGTGCCCGGCGCTATCTGCGAAGAGGGAGCGGTCGGCATCGCCATCGAGCGTTATGCCGAGCGCCGCGCCGCTTTCTCGTGCTTCTCGCGCAACTACTTCAGGGTGCAGCGCGCCGCATTGCTCATTGATGTTCCGTCCGTCGGGCGCAGCATGCGTCAGCTCGACGCGTCCGCTGAGGCTTGCAAAAAGTTCCGGCGCAATCGCCGACGCGGCACCATTCGCGCAGTCGAGCACCAGGTGCATGCCATCGAGGCCCTTGCCCTCGGAAAGACCTGGCACCGCCGAGCGTAGAAACGTCTCGTAATCGTGCCGGTACACAGTATCTACAGCGGGAAGCTCACGTTCCGCGCTTGTGCTGCCACTTTGCCGCCGCGCGAAGATCTCGTCTTCTATGGCAAGCTCCTGCGCGTCTGGCAGTTTGTAGCCGTCGCCGCCAAATATTTTGATTCCATTGTCACGCCAGGGATTATGCGATGCCGAGATGACGATGCCGGCGCTGAAACCGAACTTGCGCGTGAGATAGGCAACCGCCGGCGTTGTAATCACCCCTGCATTTGCCAGCGACGCGCCCCCGGCAACAAGACCAGCGTGCAGCCACCGCGCAATCCATGGCCCGCTCTCCCGCGTGTCCATGCCCAGCAATGCATGCGGTATGGGGTGCTGCGATTTCAACGTGTGCGCGAGCGCTTCGCCTGCCGCAAAAATGGTGGCGCTATCGAGAGGCGATTCCCCGGCGACCGCACGAATCCCGTCTGTTCCGAAAAGCTTTCTCATCGTCTCCCTGATCCGTCCTGGTTTGTGCCGAGCGGAGTCAACCCGCGCGCTTTTGTACGACGGCATCGAGCGTGCCGGCCGAGAGCTGGATACGCAGGGAGTCTCCGGCATTTGCCGCCTGCGCGTCGGTAAGCAGCAAACCATTCGCGGCAAATACAAGCGCGTACCCCCGGCCCAGCACGGCTAGCGGCGACATGGAAGCGAGAGCACGCGCAACCGCGTGGTGCTGCTGCGCGGCACTGGCAAGGCGCGCGATGCCGGCGCGCCTCACGCGTGCCTGCAGTGAATCGATTTTCTCCTCGCAGCGTCCGAGCGCCTGTGCGGGGTCATAGCGGTGCAGCGCGGTCGCGGCACGCGCATGGCGAACCTGCGCGGCTCCAAGTCGCTCCGCGGCGACGCGTTCCAGGCGCACCGCGAGCGTGAGGGATCGCTCCCGCATGACCTGGAGGCGATGGCTGGCGTCCTGCCGCAGCAGCGCCGCACTCGCGGCCTGCACGCGGTTGGCAGCGCTGCGAAGCGCTGTGGTGCCCGCGCGTTCGAGGCGGAATCGCTGCTCATCGACACGCTGTTCGCGGCGGCCAAGACTGCCGCGCAGGCGGGCCAGGCTGGTTGCAATCGAGACGCCGGCGAGACGCTGTTGCTTCAGGGAAAGCTCGTAGCGCGCCGCACGGCCAAGCCTTTGCTGCAGCGCGTCCACGTGCTCCTCAATCCGGTGCTGCGCGGCGGTAATCAGTTCGGCGGCGGCCGAGGGAGTTGGCGCGCGAAGATCGGCCACAAAGTCCGCGATGGTGAAATCCGTTTCGTGCCCGACAGCAGACACCACAGGCAGGGTGGAGGCGGCAATCGCTCGGGCCACCAGCTCGCTGTTGAAGGGGGCAAGGTCCTCAAGCGATCCGCCGCCCCGCGCGATCACGATCACATCCACGTTGCGCTCGCGGTTGAACCAGGCGATGCCCGCCGCGATTTCAGCGGCTGCCTGGTCGCCCTGCACGACGGCCGGGTAGAGAAGCACATCGAGCGCCGCGTGGCGCCGTCCGGCCACGTTCAGGAAGTCGCGTATCACCGCGCCCGCCGGGGAAGTGACGATGCCGACACAGTGGGGATAGGTCGGCAGCGGCCGCTTGCGATCGAGCGCGAACAGGCCCTCGGCGTCCAGTCTGCGCTTCAGCTGCTCAAAGGCAAGCTGCAGGGAGCCCGCGCCCACCGGCTCCAGGTACTCGGCAATCAGCTGCATCTGTCCGCGCTGCTCGTAGACAGAAACGCGTCCGCGCAGCAGCACCTCCAGGCCATCCTCCGGACGGAAGCGCAACAGCTGCGCCTGCCGGCGGAACAGCACGGCCGGCAGCTGGGCCTCTCCATCTTTCAGCGTGAAGTACATGTGACCGGATGGGGCGGCGCGCAGGTTCGAGATCTCGCCACGCACCCACAGGTCCGCGTAGGCGGCCTCCACATGGCCGCGCACCTCGCTGACCAGTGCCGCAACGCGCCAGACGTGGCGCGAAGGCTCTTCCGGCTCATCGACCGCCGGGGGCATGGCGGCGCGGGCCCAGGCAGGCAGCGTGTCCGCCCTGGGGCGTGCGCGGCTCTTTTTCCCGGCCGGGTCTCCAAGTGGTAAAGCAGTTTTCGGTGGGGCAGGGACGGCCGGTGGTGGGTCAAAGAAGAAGCCCAGCTGTCCGGGTGCCGAGCAATCGCCTACTTCTTCGGGCGCGCCTGCCTGTGCCGCGGCCGCGCGGCTGTCTGTCCGGTCCGTCGCTCGAGGAGAGGAGCTCACCCCCAGAGTCTACCGCGTCGCGCGAGCTGGTCCGCTGGGCTCCTGCCGCTTCCGGTTACCGGCGCAGCCTCTGCACGATAGCCAGGATGAGGGTCAAGGCAAGGCTCAGCACCAGCGAGGTGCCCAGGGGAGCGAACACCGACCAGCCTCGCCCGTGCCAGCGCAGATCGCCAGGCAGGCGACCCAGGGGCAGCCCAAGTCTGCCGGCGATCAATAGCGCGGCACCCAGAAGCAGAACAAAGAAACCAACGCCGACAAGGATGCGGCCGAACTCTGCCATCACACGCCTCACTTTTCCGGAGGATTGCTGCTCTTCCAGCTCGCCCCTCCTTCTAGATGCACTTGCTTCCCCCTTGACTCCCGGGCTGCCGCCTGCTCCCCTTGCTCCATGCAAGTGTTGGCCGCGATCGCCGGAATCCTCAGCATCCTTCTCGTCCTGCTCGATGCTTTCCAGACCGTGATCATGCCGCGGCGCGCCATCGGCCGCTTCCGGCTGACCCGCATCTTCTATCTCGCCACCTGGCGCCCCTGGCGCTGGGCGACCAGCTTCGTGCGCAGTCCACGAAACCGGGAGACGCTGTTCGCCGTGTACGGCCCATCGTCGCTGGTGCTGCTGACGGCACTCTGGGCCCTCGGCCTGATCATTGGTTTCGGCCTCTGCTTCTTCGCGGCAGGCTCGCCCCTGTACGATCCGCTTTCCCCAGGTGGCGCTGGTTTGCGCTCTGACATCTACATCAGCGGCACCACGCTGTTCACGCTCGGCCTGGGCGACGTGGTTCCTCGGTCCCGCGTCGTGCGGGAGCTGCTGGTCGTCGAGTCCGGCATCGGCTTCGGCTTTATCGCGGTCGTGATCGGCTACCTGCCGGTTCTGTACGGCGCATTCTCGCGACGCGAAGTCTCTATTTCGCTCCTGGATGCGCGTGCCGGCTCACCCCCTTCGGCCGCCGAGCTGATGCGCCGCCATACCTTCGACGGGGGCGGCGCCGCGCTTACCGTGCTGCTGGAGGAGTGGGAGCGATGGGCGGCGGAGCTTCTCGAAAGCCACATCTCCTACCCGCTGCTCTGCTACTTCCGCTCCCAGCACACCAACCAGAGCTGGCTCAGTGCACTGTGTGCCGTGCTCGATACGTGTGCCCTGATGGTCGCCTCGGTGCAGGACCTTCCCGGGCGCCAGGCGCAGTTGACCTTTGCCATGGCCCGGCATGCAGCTGTCGATATGTCGCAGGTCTTCGACCTGGAGCCGGTCGCTCCGGCGCAGGACCGCTTGCCCCCAGCGGCCTACGCCCGGCTGCACGACCTGCTCTGCCAGGCAGGCACACGCGTCGCCCGCGATCCAGGTTCGCTGGCTCGGCTGAACGAGATGCGCACTCTCTATGAGCCGTACGTGGAGTGTCTCAGCAGGCACCTGGCCATGGACCTGCCGCCCTTCATGTCAGAACGAACGCGGCGCGACAACTGGCAGACCGTGGCCCAGGTTCATCATGCGACCCAGGCGGCAGCCGTCTTTCCCGCCTCTCACAAGCAAGAGGAGGAGCACCACATCTTCTAACGATCCTGGCTAAACCGGGCCAAGCGCCGGCTTGACGAGTGCAGCCAAATACAAAAGCCGTCCCGGGAGACAGGGACGGCTTTGCTGAGAGTCTGCGCAGGCAGAACGTTGGTAACCTAGTGGGAGAGCGGGTGCTTGCTGCCTACCTCGGTGGGGCGCTGTGGCGTCGTGCTCCGCGACCTGGAAGCAGAGTTATGACAGAGCGCCAGAAAGCCGACCAGGGTAGCGAGCCCGCAACCACCATATACCTGGAGAAAAAGCGACACGTGTATGCTCCCTGAGCCTTGTGTACTTCTTGTTCATACCGGCGACGCCCATCCGGGTTCCCCGATATCACTTGAATAGACTCAGAAGATAGACCTGATTTGGGACATTTGGCTATAGGAAATTAACAACAATTTTCGGCTCGCGATACTAAGGTAAAGCCTCCCCTGCTTGGGGGAGGCTATGGGAAGAAAGAACGCGGTTACGCGTTGTACCGCGAATAAGTTACGCGGTCACAGGTTCCAGGACGCGTGCAAGGTGTTTCCCGGTGCGAGCGGCATGTGCTTTCTTGTGGAAAGCGTATCCGGTGATCAGGGGCACCGCGAGCGTGGCTTCAGAGAAGACCATCTGTTCATAGGTGGTATCGACCTTGCCCCAGGAACTCGCCTCCTTCAGCGTGCTCGAGGAGAGCGCGCCATCGCGCACATCCGCGACCGTGATCTGCACCGCGTACTTATGCATGGGTGCGTCCATGCCGAGGATATCTGCCGCGACGACGATGTCCTGGGCAAAATTCTTTGGCACGCCGCCGCCGATCATCAGCAGGCCCGTGGTCGGGTTGGCGATCTTCAGCTGCGTGAGTTCGTAGAAGTCCTTCGCCGAGTCGAGCGAAACCATCGGCTTGCCCTGGCGGGCATGCTGATGCGCGACCAGGCCAAAGCCTGCCGAGCAGTCGGAGAATGCCGGCACGAAGATCGGCACATCCTTCTCGTAAGCCGCGTAGACGATCGAGTCAATGCCACCCTTTTCCGGGATCCTGCCTTCCTGCTCGAGGTAGGCACCCATCGCCCGGATAAACTCGCGCGAACTGTACGGACGCGGCTCGAGCGAGTTGGTGATCTTCTCGGTCGTCGCGTCGCAGATGCGCAGCTCTTCCTCGTCGATCAGCGTGTCGTAGATGCGATCAATCATCAGCTCGCGCAGGGTGGCGTCTTCCGTGCCCTGCTTGTACAGCTCGTCAGCTATCCAGTGCTTGAAGCCGAGGGCTTCAAAAAAGTCCTGGTCGACGATGTTGGCGCCGGTCGAAACGATGGCATCGACCATGTTGTTGCGAATCAGGTCGATGAAGACCTGCTTCAGGCCAGAGGAGATCAGCGAGCCGGCCAGGCACAGGATGACGCCGCACTCCTTGTCGAGCAGCATGCGCTCATAGATCGACGCCGCGCGGGCGAGGTCACGCGAGGTGAAGGCCATCGACTGCATGGCATCGACCAGCGCCACGACGTCATGCTGCTTGATGTCGATGTGCTGGATAGGCTGGGTCAGGAGTTCTTTTTTCGTAGGCATTGAAGTTATAGTTTACCGCGTATTTGCTGCCTCTTTCTTGACATCTTCGCTAACATCGAGCTGCGTGGCACACTGTCCATCCATCCCCGCCCATCCTCCTGCCGGTGCGCAGCCCAGGTCGCGCGCCGGCATGCAGCGAACAGTGCTGGCGCTGCTCTTTGCTGTAGGGGTTGTCAACTTTCTCGACCGCGGCTCGCTTTCGATCGCAAACGGGCCGATCCGTGCCGAGCTGCATCTATCCGGCTCGCAGATGGGCGCGCTGCTGTCGCTGTTTTCCTTTGCGTACGGCCTCGCCCAGCTGCCCGCCGGCGCGTTGCTCGATCGCTACCGCGCCCGTGTGCTGCTCGGCACCGGACTGGTCTTCTGGTCGATCGCCCAGGGTGCGACCGCCTTCGTGCACAGCTTTGCGCAGTTCGTGCCGCTGCGCCTGCTGCTCGGCTTCGGCGAATCGCCCTTCTTCGCCGCCGGGATCCAGTCGATCGAAGGCTGGTTTGCTCCGACCGAACGCGGCTGGCCCACCGGCCTCATGAATGCATCGACCATGCTGGGCCAGGCCGTCGCGCCGCCGGTTCTCACCGTGCTGATGCTGCATGGCGGCTGGCGCTCCATGTTTGCCGTCATCGGCGGCCTCGGCCTCCTGCTGGCGCTGCTCTGGTTTCCGCTGTACCGCGATCCCGGCCCCAATGAGCGAGCCGGTGAGCGAGCCGAGGAGCAAGCCAAGGAGCAAGGGAAGCCGCAGGCCGCTGACGCACAGCATGCGGCGCCTGCCGACCTTCGCGGCTGGCTTCCTTTGCTGCGCAGCCCCGTGATGTGGGGCATGCTGCTTGGTTTTTCCGGCATCAACTACACTGGCTGGCTCTACCTGGCATGGCTGCCTGGCTACCTCGAGGAAGCGCGCCACGTGTCAGTGGCGCACACGGGAACACTGTCGGTCGTGCCGTTTCTGCTGGGCGCCTGCGGCATGTTCGGCAGCGGTCTGCTGGCTGACTCCCTCGTCAAGCAAGGTCACGATCCGCTCCGGTGCCGCCGCTGGCTCATTCTGGTCGGCATGGTGCTGTCTGCCGGGTTTACCTTCTTTGTTGCCGATGCCGCCTCCACCAACACAGCGGTCGCGCTGATCAGTGCAGCGCTGTTCTTCGTGCATGTCGCCGGGACCGCCGCATGGGGAGTGGTTCAGTTCGCCGCGCCCGGCGGACGCGTCGCCACCGTGGCCTCGGTCCAGAACTTCGGCTCATTCATGGTGGCCTCGGTTGCGCCCTGGCTCACGGGGACCCTGCTCGACCGCACCCACTCCTTCCACCTGGCGCTGACGCTGTGCTCCGGGGTCACGCTGCTGGGTGCCCTCGCGTATGCCACCCTGGTTCGTGGCCCGATTGTCACAGCGGAGGCTTGAAGGGTGATTGCCCTTAACGTTTTGGCACCGGGTCATAAGCCAGGCTTCCGCAAGATGGAGCCATCCTGCAAAGTATGGGTCATCCTGCAAGATGGGTCATCCCGCAAAAAAGGGATCATCCTGAGCGTAGCCAAAGGACCTGCGGTTGACTTGATCGGCGAGCAGGTGCGGGCGCCGTCCCCCGCAAAACGGGTCACCCTCCAAAGACGGGTCATCCTGCGAAAAAGGGGTCATCCTGACGAAGCCGAAGGACCTGCGGTTGACTTGATCGGCGACCAAGTGCGGGCGCCGTCCCCTGCGAAGATGGGTCATCCTGAGCGTAGCCGAAGGATCTGCTTCTTCCTTATGTAGATCACTAGCCAAGCAGATCCTTCGGCTACGCTCAGGATGACAAGCGTTGTCAATGCGCTCGCCATGGCTATGTGAAGGCAACCGCAGGTCCTTCGACTCCGCTGCGCTGCGCTCAGGATGACCCTGTTTTGGGGAGGAGGCCCAGCATTAAAGCCAGGGCGGCAGGGTAGCGCGACTCGTAATGGCGG
>CAXTEW010000059.1:0-12904 GCA_964243175.1 uncultured Acidobacteriaceae bacterium | reverse complement strand
CCGTGCAGACTATTTGTGCCTTGCTTGGTTACAGTTGTGATCTCGCCGGGCTGCCCAAATTCGGCATTGTTGTTCACGCCATCGACCCGGATCTCCGCGATCGATTCAGCCGAGGGAAATGCATCCGCCTGCACATTGTTGGTAGTCAGGTTCTCGGCGGAAATTCCGTCGACTGTCGTCTCTGACTGCGACGGCAGACCGCCCTGTATCGAAAACTTGACCGGAGGGTTGGGCGAGGAGGACGCCGCGGGCGGGAACGAAGCCGAATCCGGCTGCACACCGGGTAGCGTCTGGATCACGGTCAGCGGGCTGGTCGAACCATTGCCGCGATAGTTGGCCGGCAAGGCCAACACATCGGCGGGGCTGAGCGAGGCGGCGATCGAGGAGTCCTCGGTATCGAGAGCGCCGACGCTGGACCCGGACACGGTAACCTGCTGCGCAACAGTTGCCGGCTGTAGTTGCAACTCCAGCCGCAGCTGCTGACGCGCCGTCAACTGCACGCCCTCCTGTTCGCCAGCAAAACCTTCATGCGTCGCGGTCAGCGTGTACGCGTCGGGCTCCAGATTAAGGAAGGAGAAGGAGCCGGTAGCATCCGCCTGTACCTCCTTCGTGATGTGAGTCAGGGTGCTCGTGGCTGTGATCCGGGAGTCCGGAATGATCGCGCCACTTGCGTCGTGGACGACGCCGAAGATGGATGCTTTGGTGGACTGGGCAGAAGCAGCGGGAAGAAGGGTGAGGCAGGGAATCAGTGCACAGGCTGCAAGACCAAGCCGGTAATGCTCCCCGGAAACAGGAACATGGGAAAGAAGAAATCGCGTGCGGGGATTAGCCATAAGTCACTCACTCTATGGGGTACCCGCACTGTGATGCCAAAGATTTTAGCCGCTGTTCACATTCTGAAAACATGCTCTCAATGTTGATCTCCCAGCTTGTCGCGCGGGGAACAGACAACATTGCGCAAAGCGCCTCTCGGAATGCAGCTCCCAGCAGGCGACTGCCCTGGCTTACAGCCAGCCCCTGACCAGCCGGCGAATGCCCTCTGTGCTGGCCCCGTACACTGCGTGCGCGGCAAGGCCGCCGGCATGCAGCAGCGGCGGCGTGTCGCCGGGTGTCGGCAGCAGGTCTAGCGCCGGCAGCACGGTTTCGCTGGCGCCGAGGAAGAGCGATGCGCCGAAAGCGGTCCCATAGCCGAAGGTCACAGGCCGCCAGTACTCGGCGATCGCGCCATATACCCCTCCGCACAGGGCCCCGAACAGATAATGAGTTGCGGGCGCGGCTACCTTCTGCTGTGAGGGCGAAGGCGTGCCCCGCCCCGCGGATTGCGACAGCGTCGCGACTGTCTCCGCGTGTGCTTTCTCGTAGTTTCCGAGCTGCCCTTCCTGCTGCTCCGTCAAGGAGTGGTCACCACCTCGCAAGTCCTCCGCTTTGCGGGTTCCCTCGAGAGCGATCTTCTGGACAGCATCCATTGCCGCGGTGGCGAGCAGGCCTCCAATGGCCCCTGCCAGCAAACCCTTCACTACGGAACCATCCTCCGCCATCGATGCTCACCTCTCCTGCGGAACGGATGAGTGGCGGGGACAGCGGGATGTACGCCGCGCGCCCCGTGAGTGGCCCCGGTTGCCCTCGGCTTCTCAGCGCGCAGCTACCCAGCGGGGCATAAAGGGAGGGATGGATCCTGAAATGCTCGCGGCCCGGCACACACGCGTAGACTGTGCCCGCGCGTGACGCAGAATCTGGTTCTTCACTCGAAATCAGGAGTTGGAATGGTGGAGGCGGCGGGAGTTGAACCCGCGTCCGAAACTGCCGGTAACAAAGAGAGGCTCCATGCTCAGTCTCGTTCCAGTGCCTTCGCTTCTGACCCTCAGAACGGACAAGGTGAGTCAGACGCTAGTCCGATGATCTTGCTCCCACCACACGGACCGAGCGGGGGGAGCCAGCCTGCTGTATGACGTCTGATCTGGGCCCACAGGCGAAGCTCAGGCAGACGGCAGTTTAATTAATTAAGCTGCGAGTGCGAATTCAGTGTTGGCAATTCTGTTTTTGCAGGCGATTACGGGTGCCCACACCCCGGCATGCCTCTTTGCCGCAAACAATCCCGTCGAAACCGTGACGCCCCCATGTTGATCTGCCACCGGCTGGTGACTTTTATAGTTTACGCCAGGCATGGCGCTCCGCAAAAAAAGGCGGCACGAACATTTCTGCTCGTGCCGGGAGGCCAGTGACGCAACTTGTGGTGCAATATGGAGGCTGACTGGAGAGCAACTGCTCAGAATCAACAGCCAGCCTGGTCCTGCATGCCTCGAAGTGTTTCCAGAGTAACAGTTTTTGGAATATTGCAAAGCAAACTCCTACACATTTCCGGATAAAGATTTCCACAGGCGCAGGCGACCCCCCTGCCCCAAACAGGCTCCAACGCTAGCATGCAAGGCAGGATCGTGAACGATATGGAGCCGGAGGGGGACCAGGTGCCGGGAGTGACACCTGGCAGTGCTTTGAGCCAGCTCCCGGGGTGGAGGCTCACCCTGCTGGTCGCCAGTTCGGCCCTGCTGAGCGGGATCGCGATCGTTCTGTGGAATCGAGGGGCACTGCAGCGCTTGCGCCAGGCCTCCGCGGGTCCACCGGCAGGGCCGCCGGAAGGCTCCGAATTCCTTTAGGGAGTGGAAGGCCGCTGCCCTGATCTGCTTCTTTCCGACCCGCTAGGAAGCCGCTGCAGCCTCACTGATGTGAACCCGCCCGAGAATGGCGTCGCGGAGTTCCTCCCACACCTCGCAGGGCATTGACGTGAACGCGTCCACCACCTGCGGGTCGAACTGCGTGCCGGCACAGCGCGCGATCTCGTTGCGTGCCGCAGAGAACGGCGAACCCCGGCGGTAGGGACGGTCCGACGTAATGGCGTCAAGCGTGTCGGCCACCGCGAAAATCCTCGCACCCAGCGGGATCTCCTCCGCCCGCAGCTGCCGCGGGTAGCCGCCTCCGTCAAAGTGCTCCTGGTGGCTGTAAACGATGTCGGCGGCGTCCTTGAGGAAAGGGATTTTGCGGACGATCTGGTACCCCGAGTAGCAGTGTCGGCGCATGATGATCTGCTCATCCGCATCCAGGCGGCCCGGCTTCAGCAGGATCGCGTCCGGTATCGCCATCTTGCCAATGTCGTGCAGGAATGCTCCATGCTTGATGGTCTTCATATCAACCGAGTCGACACCCATGCTTCGCGCCAGGGCGATCGTGTACGCGGTTACCCGGCGGGAGTGGCCCTCTGTCTCAGAGTCCTTCAGGTCGAGCGCGTCCCCAAGGGCCTCGAGCGTGGTGTCGTAGGAGCGTTCCAGTTCGAACATCGCTTCCCGCAGCAGGCTGGTCCGTGCCTCCACCAGGTGTTCGAGTCCATTGCGATAGGTGGTATCGCGCCGTGCGACTTTGCCGTAGCTCACGCCCTTGCCGACCGCCTCCAGCAGGCGCTCGTTGGTGAACGGCTTCAGCACGACGTCGAAGGCCCCATTTCGCATGGCCGTGATCGCCGTGTTGACCTCATGCACTGCTGTCACCATGATCACCGGCGTCGGCAGCTGGCGGGTGCGGATCTGCTCCAGCAGCCGCATACCGTCCGACGCACCCATAATCAGGTCCGTGAGGACGAGATCGATAGGGACGACGGCCAACACGCGCAGGGCATCTTCCCCGTCACGTGCGCTTTCCACCGAGTACCCTTCCTTCTTCAGGAGAGAAACCAGCAGCGCCCGGGTCAGGTGCTCATCGTCGACGATCAATATCTTCTCAGAAGCCATGATTCTCGCTTTTCACCGGAACGCGGCACCTCTGGAGTATGCACGCTTAGAGTGACACAAAACCGTCATAGTGTACCCCGAAAGTCTTGTTACCAACGGTGTTCGCAAGAACACAGAACTTCTGTGGGGAAACGGTGCATGCTTTCTCGCAGCGGCCCCTGTGTCAACGGGTCAGGTTACCGGATGTCGGTCGCAGTCGAAAATCGATGGCTCGCCTGCCATCCCGATCGATTATCGTGTCAAAGGAAACAGAAAATCGTTCCAGGCATCGCGAGGTGCCGCCCTGTTCTTTTTCCCAGATGCGTACCACGGACGTCTACACGCCAGAGCAGCCCAGCCAGTCCAAGGCGCCAGGAGTTGTGAGTGTTTCCTTTTGACAGGCAGTCACACGTTTCCCGGGGCATCGTTGCAACGAAGTCGCAGAAGCTGAGCGCGGAACAGCAGCAGCGGGATGTTTTCGAAACGCATCGCCACCGGGTCTTCTCCATCTCCTATTACATGTCGGCAAGCGAACTGGAGGCCGAAGGCATCCTCACCGAGACATTCATGCGGGTGTTTGCCGCTCCGGCACTTCCCGGAGCGCGCCCGCCGGATGCAGCAACCGTAGACCTGGCCCTGCTCGCTGAGCTGGAGCGGCGCTTTTCGCTCGCTCCGGAGGCCGCGGCAATCCCGGATCCGGGCGCGACCCTGCCCCGCGGCCAGGTCCGGCGGACAGAACTGGAAGAGTCAGTCGGCACACTGCCGGCGCGGGAGCGGCTTGTGTTCCTGCTGAGGGACGTGGAAGGATACGATGCCGGTCGCATCGGCGGCCTGCTCGGCTGTGACGAGCTGGAGGTACAGAAGACGCTGGTTTCCGCGCGGATCCGGATGCGCAATGCACTGGCAGCCCTGCGGAGGGAAGATCAGCGCGCCAGCCAGCAGGCAGACGCTGCAATGCTCGACAGGGTTGCTGTAGGCCAGTAGCCCGGCAGCGGCCCCTGAGCCAGGTACAAAGGCGTGTGGTGCAAGACCTGGCGAGTCATCCGCGCACAGCTGAACCACGCCCGGCAAGGTAGCACTCCGACTGCCGGCTGCACGCGCCAGCATCAGGCGCCCTTAGAGGTTCTCAGGTATGGGCAGGCGCGCCCGTCGTGTCAGCACCCAGCCTTGCTTGTTCACCTGCCGGCTGCGCGCAATCGCCAGCGCCGCTTCCGGTACGTCCTCGCTCACGCACGAGCCTGCACCGACATAGGCTTGGGCGCCTACGCTTACTGGCGCGATCAGCACCGAGTTGCTGCCGATGAAGGCGCCCTCGCCAATACTGGTCCGGTGCTTGCGGACCCCGTCGAAGTTGCACACGATGGTACCGGCCCCTATGTTGGCGCCGGCCCCGATCTCCGTGTCGCCCAGGTAGGCCAGGTGGTTCGCCTTGGCGCCCCGATGCATGTGCGTCTTCTTGAGCTCGACGAAATTGCCAACGTGGGCGTCCTCCTCGACCAGGGTTTCCGGCCGCAGGTGCGCATAGGGCCCAATCAGTGAGCCCGAACGTACCTCCGCCTGGCTCAGGATGCAGCCCTGGCGGATCACCACGTTGTTGCCAACGCTGCTGTCTTCGAGTACCGAGTAGGACCGGATCAGGGAGCCGCTGCCGACCCTGGTTGCGCCCAGCAGCTGGGTGAAAGGCTCAAGGACGGTGTCCGGGCCAATCTCGACCGCTGCATCGATCACTACTGTATGTGGCTGAAAGATGGTGACCCCATTTGCCATGTGGCGGGCAGCCGTCTGCTGGCGCAGTGCCGTGTCCAGCACCATCATCTCGGCGATGGTGTTGGCGCCCAGCACTTCGGTTGCGGAGGGCGCCCGCAGCGCGAGCACCTTTTCGCCCGCCTGGCGCAACAGGGCCGCCATGTCAGTGAGGTACAGCTCTCCCTGGGCGTTGTTGGCAGCCAGCTTCGTAATGTGCGTCCGAAGCGGGTCGAGCGCAAACGCGTAAATTCCGGAGTTGATCTCGGGGATGCTTTCCTGCTCCGGGGTAAGTTCCCTTTGCTCGATGATTGCCCTTACTGCCGGGCTGTCTGCGGTCTCGCGCAGGATGCGGCCGTAGCCACGGGAGTTCTCAACCGCAGCCGTGAGGATCGTCATGGCCGCCTGCTCGCCGAGATGGAAGTCGCGCAGCGTACGGATCGTACTGCTCTGCAGCAGCGGCACGTCCCCCGACAACACCAGCACATCGCTGTAATCGTGGAGCGCTGGCAGCGCTTCCTGCACGGCGTGGCCGGTGCCGCGCTGCTCGCCCTGCTCCACAAAGCGGACGCCGGTAAAGGCCACCGCGGCACGTACTGCCTCGGCCTGGTGACCGATGATGACAAAGATGTCAGCCGCTGGTACCACCTGCAGTGCCGCATCGATCACGTGCAACAGCAGTGGCTTGCCCCCGATGCTGTGCAGCACCTTGGGCCGTGTCGACCGGAGGCGGGTACCTTTGCCGGCGGCGAGAATCGCAATTGCCAGGGCCACTGGGACCACCTTTCTGTGCGCTGTTTCTGCTCTATCCACGAACGCCGCGGATCACTGCTGGGCGCCGCCCAGTTGTTGCCGCAGCGCTGCCGGGATGGGGATGGTGATATCGATCGGCTGGGCCTGGCCAAGCCCCAGCTTGTCAAGCGGCTCGCCGAACTCTGCCTGGTTGCCAACTACCAGCACCGCCAGCTTCGACACATCGACATGCGTCTTCGCCACGCGCTCGAGGTCGGCGACGGTGACACGCTCGACGCCGGCACGGTAGCGCTCCAGGTAGTCCGCCGGGTAGCCGTAGAAGAGCAGCCGCGCCGTGGCGCTCAGCACCTTGCCGCGCGTGTCGTAGTTGAAGATGAAGCCGTTCAGCACCTGGTCCTTGGCCAGCTTCAACTCATCCTCGGTAAAGGGCTGGGTTCTTAGCTCGCCGGTATCCTTCAGCATCTCGGCCGTCGCTGCTTCGGTGCTGGCGCTCTTGGTCGAGGCCGTGACCCGGAACATTGCCGGGTGATCGAAGGACGAGCCAACCCCGCCGCCGACACTGTAGGCCAGCCCCAGCCTGGTGCGTACATCCTGGAACAGGCGCGAGCCAAAGCCGCCGCCGAAGATCTCGTTCATCACGGACAGCGCGTAAAAGTCTGGGTCGTCGCGCCGGATTCCCAGGCCGATGATGAAGACATTGCTCTGGTTCACGTCCTTCTTGTCGACCAGGTACAGCCCGGGCTTCGGTCCGGCAAAGGTTTCGTCGTGGTGCGGCAGGGCCGGGCCCCGCGGCAGCGCCCCCAGCGCCTGGCGCAGCTTTGCTTCCATGGCCGCTGCGTCAAAGTCACCCTCGACCCCGACGATCATGTTGTTGGGCACCGCGGTCTTTGCGTGGAAGGCCTGGAAGTCCGCCGGCGTTACGCCCATCACATCCGCCACTTCAGTCGGCCGCGCGTACGGGCTTTGCTTGCCGTAGACCAGCACGGCGGCTTCCCGCGACGCAATACTTTCCGGGTCTTCGTTGCGGCGCACGATGCCGGCGAGAGTTTCCTGCTGGGCCAGCTGCAGCTTGCTCTCATCGAACTTCGGGTGCAGCAGCAGGTCCGTCACCAGGCCCAGGACCTGGTCGCTATCGGCCTTTAGACACGACCAGGAAACCGAGCTGGAATCGACATCCGCACTCGTCTCGATCTTGGCAGCCTTGGCCTCGAGCAGGTCGTCCAGTGCATCGCCATTGATCTTCACTGTGCCGCTTGTGCGCCAGACCTCGCCGTACAGCTCGGCCACGGCCCCCTTCGCTGGTGGCAGGTCGCGGCTGCCGCCATGCATCTCGACAAATCCATTGATGAACGGGAGCTCGTGGTCCTCCTGCAGCAGAAGGACCACGCCATTGGGCAGGTCAACCCGGCGCGGCTGGACCGGGGTAAACGCGGCCAGCGGCCGCACAGTCAGCTGTTCCCAGGCTCCCGGTGTCGCAGCCTGCCGGGCGTCCGGCGGTACCACGGGGTGCATCGGGCCGGCCTGGGCGTGCAGCAGTGGCTGTGCAAGCAGCAGGCAGGACGCCGTCAGCGAGCAAGCGAAGTACCTGGCGGAGTGGCGCTTCATCGGGCACCTCCCTGGGGTGCGGCGACCGCTGCCTGGGCCTGCGGCGGATCAATCTGTGCGTAGGTTCTATTGGCCGAGGTAAAGATCTTCCCGGCTACCCTGCGAATATCTGCTTTCGACACCTTGTCGACGCGGTCGAGCTGCAGAAACAACTCCCGCCAGTCGCCGTAGCGCAGCTGGTAGACCGCCAGCTGCTCGGCCAGGCCCTCATTCTCATCCAGGCCGCGCAGCAGCCCTGCCCGGGCCCTGGTCTTGAACATTGCCAGCTCGGCATCGGAGACATCCACCGTGCGCAGCTTGTCGATCTCCTTGTGGATCGCCGTGCGCAGCTCCGCGTTGGTGTGGCCGGGCGCCGGTACCGCCAGGAAGCCGAACAGGCCCGCATACTTGGTTCCCGGGAAGCCGGTAAATCCCTCTGCTTCTGCCGCGATCCTCTGGTCACGTACCAGGCTTCGGTACAGCCGCGAGGTCCGCCCATTCGAAAAGATGTCCTCGAGCGCGTCATACACCGCGTCATCCGGGTCATGGTAGTCGGGCCGGTGGTAGCCCTCGAGGTAGATTGGCTGCGAGGGGTCCTGCAGGCTGACCGATCGCTCGCCATTCTGCTGCGGCTCGACCGTGATGACGCCCTCCGGCTTGGGTCCGCCATCGGGAATTGCCCCGAAATACTTCTCGAGCATCGGCAGCGCGTCTGTGTTGGAGAAGTCGCCCACCACCGCGATCACGATATTAGACGGCACGTAGTAGCGTGCATGGAACACGCTGGCTTCGGTCGCCGTGATGTGGTCAAGCTCACTCTGGTAGCCGACGTTGGGCCGGTGGTAGGGGTGCGCCGTGTAGGCAGTGGCGAGAAACTGTTCGACCAGTCGCCCGATCGGGCTGGTATCGACCCGCATGCGCCGCTCTTCTTCAACCACGCTGCGCTCCCGGTAGAACTGCCTGGGCACGGGGTGCGCGATGCGATCGCTTTCGAGATACGCCCACAGCTCCAGCCGGTTCTCCGGCATGGACCAGAAGTAGCGCGTGTCATCGAGGCCGGTTTCCGCATTCAGGCCGTTGGCGCCATTTGCCTCGGCTATCTCGGTGAACTCGTTCGGAATGACGTACTGGTTGGCATCGTGCTCGGCAGCCTCGTAGGCGTCGTGCAGTTGCTTGAGCTTCGCGGCATCCTGTCCGACACGCTTGAGGTCTTCGGCGTCGTAGGCGTCGTAGGCTGCTTCCAGCTTGCTCAGCGCTGCTTTCTCCGCCGGGTAGTTCTTGGTCCCGATATCCTCAGTCCCCTTGAACGCCAGGTGCTCGAACATGTGCGCCAGCCCGGACTGCTGCCCCGGATCATTCGCGTCGCCAGCGTCCACGATGGTGAAGTAGGAGAACACCGGCGCGTCCTTGCGCTCGCACAGCAGCAGCGTCAGCCCGTTCGGCAGCACCTTGACCGTGGTGCGCTGTTCGAAGCTGCTCAGCTCGCGGGCCGCCTCCGGATCGCGCTGGCCCGGCGCTGCAGCGGCGCCCTGGGCCACACCAGCATGCCAGGGCAGCAGCACGGAGGAGCCCAGCAGCAGGCCGCCCAGCAGCACGGAACCGATGGACGGCCCGGTGGATCGAGAGCGGGTAGGCGCGTAGGGCGAGGTCTGCAGGGCTGCCGGTCGGGGGCGGGAGGGAGAGGCAAGCAGGGAAAAAGGTGACATCGATCCTCGGGCCGTCGCTGGCAGCCGGTCCGCTGGCCGTGTGGGCTGCTGGAGCTGCCTGCCTGGGCTTCCTGATAAGAAACACGCCGCGAGACCAGCCGTCGCACCCGGCTCGCGTCCAGTCCAGTCTGCACCCTCACTCCCCACTGGCGCAATCCTGCCGCGCTTCGCGCCGGCTGAAACAAAGCTTGCCGGGGCCTCAACTTTCTTTCTGCTTTCTTCGTCTTCAGTGTTCGCAATCACTTTTCTCCACGGGACCCCGGATGCAGGCATGTTACTTCCGGGGTAGTGAAGCGAAACAAATTCGGCGGCTGCGCAACTATTCGCGTTGCCAGGGTTCACCATGGCAACAGTCCAGCGATCCGCTGCCCGCTGGTTTCGACCACGGCAGCGGAGCATTGCACCCACAGGGCCGATGCGAACCCAGTCACAGCTTTCCCGGGCGCTGCTTGCGGCGGCCGCACACCTCGATCGAAGAACAGGATCAACGGACTTCCCATGCGACTGAAGCTTTCGCCCGTCCCCACCGCTCGCGCCGCGCTGGCTGCTGCCGCCCTGCTGATCGCGCCTCTCGGCTTTGCTGCCAGCGCCGCCCAGGCGCAGAGCAGCGCGGCCGCGGCGCTGGCCACCCCCGCCATCCGCATCACCACGCCGGTCGACAACACCGCGCTCGTGACCCTGAAAGGCAACACCCACCCCATGGCGCAGGCCCGGTATGACCAGGGTGCTGTTTCCTCGAGCCTCGCCACCGGCCGCCTGCAGCTGATTCTTCGCCGTAGCCCGGCCCAGCAGGAAGCCCTGCGCGAGTATCTCGGCAGCCTCCAGGATCCGCACTCCGCCAGCTACCACAAGTGGCTGACGCCCCAGAGCTACGGCGCGTCGTTCGGTATCGCCCCGCAGGATCTCGAGGCGGTGGAAGCCTGGCTCACCAGCCAGGGCTTCAAGATTGAAGCAGTCCCGGCCAGCGGCAACCTCGTCGAGTTTTCAGGCACCACGGGTGCCATCGCGCAGGCCTTCCACACCAGCATTCACACCTACCTGGTCAATGGCGTCAAGCACCTCAGCAACGCCAGCGACCCGCAGATCCCGGCCGCACTCGCGCCCGTGGTCGCGGGCGTCTCGCCGCTGAATGACTTCCGGGCGAAAGCCATGCATGTCGCCCGTCCGCGACTTCAGGTGCAAGGCAAAGCCGGAAGCTTGAAGGTCATAGGGCAGGTGCCGAGTGGAGCGACACCCGGGCTTACAGGCAAGCTTGACAGTGAAACATTCTTCTTCCTGACGCCAGCCGACGCCGCAACAATCTACAACGCCCCCAACCAGTTCAACCATAACTACACCGGTCCAATGCCGGGTAACGAGGGTCTGGGCGTAAATATCGGCATTGCTAACTACTCGAACATCGACAGCAGTAGCACGGGCGACTACGCGAAATTCCGCCGTCTGTTTTTGAACGAAAGCACCCCGGTGCCCCCAACGGTTGTTGTCGATGGCGTTGACCCGGGTGTCTTGACCGAAGGTGACGGAACAGAAGCTCTCGTCGACACGGAATTCGCAGCCGCTTTGGCCCCTCAGGCCAAGATCTATCTCTATACCTCATCGTCCGATCTGCTGGATGACGGGCTGAACGACTCTATTTTCCGCGCCATCGAAGATAACAACATATCCATCCTCAGTGTCAGCTATGGCGAATGTGAAGCCGACCTCGGACAGTCAGGGAACCAGCAGGTTGAAGAGCAATGGCAGGAAGCCGCTGCTCAAGGCATTACGGTTCTTGTCTCCACGGGCGACAGTGGCTCCGCCACATGCGATGCAGGGAACCCGGACAACACCCCGGCATCGAGCGGCTTGGCCGTCAGCGGACTGGCGTCAACGCCGTATGATCTTGCGGTGGGTGGCACCGACTTTAACACTCTCGCAAATGGCTTTGCGCCGTATGTTACCGATGTCAACGGTGCAGGAGGAACGGCTCCTTTCTACGGATCTGCCCTCAGCTACATTCCGGAAAACCCCTGGAATGATTCGATCAGCAACAACCCTGTAAGCACGTACGACACGAACATCGCGGCTGAGTACAGCGAGGATAACGGTCCGGACTTTACGATCCTGGCTGCTGGCGGCGGCGGGGCGAGCAGTGCCGGACTTTGCACGGTTACGAGTGAGACTGGCTACTGCTTGTCTCCCGGCTATCCAACGCCGCCCTTCCAAACTGGTGTTGCGATAGGGAATGCTGCTCCGGCCGGAGTCAGATACTTGCCTGACCTGTCGCTTTTTGCAGCGCCTGGCAGCCAGCATCCGGCTGCGTGGGCCCTGTGCTCTGATAGCACGACAGATGGCGGTGCGGGAGAGTCCTTTAATCCTGCGAATGGCGCGAGCACAGCGACCTATGTGGATTGCAGCCCCGCCGCCGATGGTAGCTTCTACCTTGAACCTATCGGCGGTACATCCACTGCGGCACCTGCCCTGGCAGGCATGCTGGCGCAGGTCATCACCTCTCTTGGCGCAACTACCCGCCTGGGTGTCGCAAACAACACGATCTATAACCTGTCCGCTTCAAGCGCTAGCAGTAGCGTGTTCCATGACGTCACCTCTGGTAACAACTCTGTTCCCTGCGTCATTAACAGTCCAAACTGCGATACAACAGGTTTTCTGACGGGGTACAACGCAGGTCCCGGATACGATCTCGCGACCGGACTTGGCAGTGTGAACCTCACTGGACTCATCACTGCCTGGCCTACAGCTACGTTCACGCCGACAAGTACTACTCTTCTTGTAAATGGCAGCACAGCACCGGCTTCGATTACTCATGGTGCATCGGTCACGCTGGCTTCGACAGTTACTCCATCCTCTGCCGCCGGAATCGTTGCGGTCGTGAGGGCGTCCTCGACTCCTGGGCAGAGCGGTAGCGCTGTGACAGAAGACATTCCGCTTGTCAATGGCACAGGTACGGTCAGCGATGTCCCCAGCCAGACGACAGGCATAGGGGGTCTGCCTGGAGGCACGTATTCCATACAGGCCTACTATCCGGGCGATGTGACCCATTCCCCCAGCTCTTCACCCGCCGTGCAGGTGAGAGTCGCATCAGAACCAAGCGTTCCAAATCTCAGCTTGCAATTCAGTAGCAGTAACAGCTCGAATGGCTTAGCTACCAATCCCGGCACAGTGCCTTTCGGGTCCTACGGCTATGCCTACATTGCCCCGGAGAATGCAACGGGAAGTGTCTTCGATGGCTTTGCGACTGGATCTGCAACCCTTCTGAACAATGGAACTCCATTCACTCTGCCTGGTACCCCGAACCCTCAGACCCTGAACAGCACAGGCAGCGCGGCGTTTCCGCTGTACAACCTGAGCCCCGGCGCATAC
>CAXTEW010000058.1:0-12917 GCA_964243175.1 uncultured Acidobacteriaceae bacterium | reverse complement strand
ATATACCGCTTCGAGTTGAACTTCTTCCCCGTCGACGCGCCCGACATATAGCGAATTTTGCCGAAGATCGGTCGCTCGAACCAGGGGCGATCATGCACACCCACAATGGCCCAGGCGATGTTGGCGTAGCCGTTCGGGTCGCGGCCGTCGAGAAAGTATCGATCGTTGAGAAACACGCAGGTGGCGAAGGCTTCGGCTGCGGTCGGGCTCCATTCAAGTATCTTCTTGGCCCAGTACATGCGCAGGATGTTATGCATCCAGCCGGCTTCGACCATCTGCTGCTGCGCGGCATTCCACATATCATCATGCGTCTGGTGCCTGGCTAACTGCTCGCGCGTGTAGATGTTCGGGCGGGGGTCGCGGGAATGCTTCTTCAGCGTTTCCCTGGCCCAGTCAGGAGCGCAATCGAAGGAATCATAATTTGGAACAAAGCGCACGAAGTTGACGCACAACTCGCGCCAGCAGAGGACTTCCGCATAGTACGCATCGCGCGCCTCGGGGGTGCAGTTCCCTTTCCTGACCGCGTCTTCTATAGCCCGCGCAATGGTCAGCGGCCCTATGTGACCGTAATGCAGCGCCGGCGAGATACGGCTGGTGCCATCGCGCTCTGGGTGGTTGTGCACAGAATCGTAATCGGAAAGCTTGTTGGTGACGAAGTCGGCGAGCAGCTTTTCCGCAGCGCGGGTGCCGCCGGTAAAGCTGTCGACGGGGCCGACCGAGCGATCAAAGGGCGCGCCCCATCCCTCGGTCAGGTCCGTGCCAACCTGGAAGCTTTCAAAGCCGGGGGGACGGGACCATTGATGTTTTGCTTTTTCCGGCGCCTGCCATTCCAGAAATTTCGGCAACTCCGCAAAGAATTTGGGCCGGAAAAACTGCACCGCGTAGAAGTGCTTGGTGAAGGTATTTGCCGGGACGATGGCGTCTGTATCGACGGTCCAGTAAGGCACCTCGATGCGATGCGCGAGCACCTGGCGCCAGCGCTCCGGCTCGCGCATGGGGTTCTCATCTCCGACCACTGCTGCTGCCCCGAGTTCGACGACCAGCTTCTCAAGCGCGTTGTGGGGCGGGCGCCGCACGATGAACTCGACATTGCGCTCGGCGAGATCGTGCTCGGCATCCGGCAGCCCCTGGCTCAGGAAGTGGTAGTGGCGCAGGTTGGCATGGGGAAAATTGCTGATCGCCGAGAAAAACGCGACCACCGGCAGGCCCAGCTCGTTGCCGAGAGCGATGGCCACGTCGAGCGCCGGATTATCGATACCGCGCTGCGCCCGCTGCATCCAGTAGATGACGCACCGCGCCTCCTTCGGCGGCTCGCCGCCGCGGCGTACGGTGATGCGCGGGTTCTTCGCCAAGGCCTGTAGAGCGTCCGGCATGGGGCTGGTGTCGGGCCCTCTGTGTACAGGCTCGGGTCCCTGCGCCTCGTCGCTGGGCGCTTTGCGCGCTCGGGCTTGAGCCTTCGGCTGCGTACTCTTGCTCGCAGCCTTCGCGCTGGCTGTGATTGCCCTGGTCTTCTCGGCTTCGTCGCTCATGTGTCCCTGTCACCCCGACTTCTGAAATCTGCGCTTACTGTGATGTAGGCCCGCATGACGGCTTGTTCACCAGGCTGGAAAGCTGGGATCATGGCCTGCTTTCCCGGAAATACAAGGGGGAACGGCTGCCGGGTGCGAGACCGGGTCTTACACTGGGTCGTGGCACTGATTCCCGAGGCGGGCTGGAGAGCTGCATGGCAGATGGTCGACGAAGCCCACGCTACGATGCCGCCGAGGCTTGCGGGGCGCTGGCAGCGGCGGACCCGAAGCTGGCAGCGCTGATCGAGCGGGCTGGCCCGTACACGCTGCTGCTCAAGAGCCAGCACTCCCCGTTTGAAGCGCTGCTGGAGGCGATCCTGTCACAGCAGCTGCACGGCGCAGCCGCCCGCGCCATCCTGCACAAGCTGCTCCGGCTGTTCGGCGATATTCACCCTTCGCCAGAGCTGCTGCTGCAGCAGCCGGATGAGGCGCTGCGGGCAGCAGGGCTGTCCAGGAACAAGATGCTGGCCCTGCAGGATCTGGCGCGCAAAACAATCGATGGTACCGTGCCCGGGTTGAACGTAATCCGCAGACTGGCCGATAGGGAGATAGTGGAACGACTGACCGCGGTGCGCGGTGTGGGCGTTTGGACTGTTGAAATGCTGATGATCTTCCGGCTGGGACGACCGGATGTGCTGCCGTTGAGCGACTACGGGGTGCGTAAAGGCTTTGCAATGACGTTTGCGCGCCTGCCGAAAACAAGGCCCTTTGACGCGACCATGCTGGCTGATCCGAAGGTAATGGCGCGACGAGGGGAGCGCTGGCGCCCCTGGCGTAGCGTTGCCAGCTGGTACCTGTGGCGTGCCTGCGACCTGGCCGACAAGCCGGCGCTTCCTCCGCCCGCAGCCTGAGTACAGTGGGATCGGCAGACCAAATGCGGCAAACCAGAGAGTTCGGAAGCGCCTATGCTGGAGCCAGACATTGAAGGATACGATGCAGGACACGACAAGCACCAGACGCAGCAACCGGTTTCTCGTGGTGCATGGACATTTCTACCAGCCGCCCCGGGAGAATCCCTGGATCGAAAGCGTGGAAACGCAGGACACGGCTGCGCCGTACCATGATTGGAACGACCGCATCACGGCAGAGTGCTATGCGCGCAATGGCGCATCGCGGATCGTGAATACGGCAAACCAGATTCTTCGCATCGTGAATAATTATGCGCAGATCAGCTTCAACTTTGGACCAACGCTGCTGTCGTGGCTTGAAGAGCAGGCGCCGCTGACTTATGACTCGATCCTGGAGGCAGATCGGGCCAGCCGCGAGCGCTTTTCCGGTCATGGTTCTGCCATGGCCCAGGTGTACAACCACATCATCATGCCGCTGGCCAGCCGCCGCGATAAGGAGCTGCAGGTACGCTGGGGCATCGCCGACTTCGAGCATCGCTTTGGCCGCAAGCCGGAGGGCATGTGGCTGGCTGAGACAGCAGTAGACACAGAAACGCTGGAGGTGCTGGCAGCTGAGGGCATCCGCTTCACGGTGCTGGCGCCCAACCAGTGTGCCGCGTCGTGGCCGGCTGAGCAGCGGGGGATGCCGCCGGTAGTCGATGTCTCGCTGCCAAGCACAGGCAAGCAGCAGGACGGGCATACCGGCAGCCGGGAGCAGGTCTGGCATGCCACGCCTGAGGGGTCGGTGGACTCGCGCCGCGCGTACCGGGTCTCGCTGAGCAGCGGCCGCTCGATCGCGGTCTTCTTCTACGATGGTCCACGGTCACGCGCGATCGCGTTTGAACGGCTGCTCGACTCCGGCGAAGGCTTTGCACTGCGCATGGCGGGCGGCTTCAGCAGTGACGCCCCGGCTGAGCCGGAGCTGGTGCATGTTGCCACTGACGGCGAAAGTTACGGGCATCACCATCGTTACGGCGAAATGGCGTTGAGTTATGCGCTGCAGTACACGGAAGCAGAGCAGCTGGCGACGGTGACCAACTATGGCGAATTCCTGGAGCGGTTTCCGCCGGCATGGGAGGCCAGGATCGCCGAGGATACCAGTTGGAGCTGTGCGCATGGCGTGGAGCGCTGGCGCTCGGACTGTGGCTGCAATGGCGGCAAGGCTGGCTTCAATCAGCGCTGGCGTGCCCCGCTGCGGGCCGCGCTGGACGCGGTGCGGGACGCGGTCGTGCCGTTGGCCGCGGCATCAGGCACACAACTGTTCCGAGATTGGCACGGCGCCTGCGACCGGTATATCGCCGTGCTGCTGGACCGCGCGCGGGCAAACGAGTTTCTCCAGGCGGAACTGGCCTCGCGCGCTGCTACGCAGGCGGCTACGCAGCGTAAAGGTAGCGAGGCATTTAACCTCGACTCAGGCCCTGACCCCGTGCTCGAGGACCGGGCGGAAACGCGCGAGGTGCGCGCGCTGAAGCTGCTGGAGTTGGTGCGCAACATGCAGCTGATGTACACCAGTTGCGGCTGGTTCTTCGATGACATCTCCGGTATAGAAACTGTGCAGATCATCGCCTATGCGGCACGCGCGCTGGAGCTTGCAGCGGCGCTGTTCGGCACAGAAGGCCAGGGACTCGAAGCGCGCTTCCTGGCGACGCTGCGCGAGGCGCACAGCAATGTCGCGGGTGAGGGTAGCGGCGCGGACATATACGCGCGCCATGTCAAGTGCCTGCAGGTGGGCCTGGAACAGGTAGCGGCCCACTATGCCATTTCTTCTGTATTCAAGACGTACCCCGACCGGGCGAGGGTGTTTGCTTTTGAAGTGGTGAACCTGGGACAGGAGGTACAGAACTCCGGGCGTGGGCGACTGATCGCAGGCGAAGCATCGATCCGCTCCACGCTGACACACGAGCAGGAGGATGTTTTCTACGCCGTGCTTCACTTCGGAGACCAGAACATAGCCTCCGGCGTCCGGGGTGTTGGCGACGGCAGCGGGCAGGCGCACAAGGCGTTCGCCCACGCCGCCCGGGCCGCGATGCTGGGCGCTGATCTACCGGCAGTGATTCGCCTCTTTGATCGCGAGTTTGGTGGGCAGAGTTACACCATTCGCTCTCTGTTTACAGATGAGCAGCGCCGCGTGATGAAGCTGATCCTGAACAACACGGTGCAGGAAGCGGAGGAAAGCCTGATCCGACTGTACGCGGACCATGCCTCGCTGCTGCACTTCCTGAGTCAGGCGGATGTGCCGAGGCCCTCCGCGCTGGCGCTCGCCGCTAATTTCGCGATCAATGTCACGCTGCGGCGGGCTCTCGAAAGCGACCCAGTCGACCAGGCGCAGGTTCGCGCTTCGCTGGCGCTTGCGGCGCAGGACCATGTGGAACTGGACAAGCAGGAGCTGAGCTTTACGGCAGATCGCCGCATGAGCGAGGCGATGAGCCTGTTTGCGGCACAGCCGGGCAGTTCCGCCTTGCTTGACAACGCACTGTCAGTGGCCGAAACGCTGCAGCTGCTGCCCTTCCCGGCAAACATCTGGCAGGCGCAGAACATCTGGCACGAGCTCGCGGTCGCGCAGCGCGGAAAAGCTCCGCTGCCCGTCGCCGATGCGGTTCGCTTTGAAGCGCTGGGCTGCGCGCTGCAGATCTCCGTTGCCTACGTCGAGGCAGATACAGCAAGCCGGCAGCTGGAGATGAAGTAAAGCCAGGCATAAGACCGCCTGCTCGGCTGGAGGTCACTTCGTGACTTGTACACGTAGTTCAAAGTCCATGAGTCACGAAGTGACCTCCAGCCGAGTAGGCGGTTTTGCTTCTCATCGTCGCTTGCGCTAATCAAGCGAGAGTGGCGGCAAGGCGGGACCTCGGGTTGAGTCAATACCGGTCGATGCAGGAAGGGGCACGGGCCGACGCGACTGCGCTGACTGGTAAATCGCTTCCATCAATTTCTGATCCTGCAGGCCTTCGGCGCCGCCGGTTCTCGGCTTCTTCCCCGTCTTGATGCACTCGGCAAAGTGGTCGATCTCGAGCGCGAACTGGTGCGACGGATTCAGCGTGTACTCGGTTTCCGCCTCCGTGATGCCGTCGCGCCGCGACACGGTCAGCTTTTGCCCGCTGTAGTTAAAGGCATTCGCCAGGTGCGCCGAGGCTTCGACACCCATCACCTGCATATCGGCGTGCTTGTGCGCGCTGTAGCAGGAGGTACAGGCGGCCACGATGCCGGAAGGAAAGCGCAGCGTGAAATCGATGAGATCTTCAACTTCGCGAAAGCGTGCATCATCCTTTGGCGAGTGGATGACGGCGCTGACTTCAACTGGCTCCTCACCTGTAAGTGCGCGAACAGTGTTGAGGCAGTACAGTCCAATATCCGGCAGCGAACCGCCGCCAGACAGGGCGCGAATCTGCCGCCACTGGTCGGGCGCGCTCTGGTTCTGTGTGTTGATCGCGTGGATGGAACGGATGTCGCCGAGCTTGCCGCCGCGTACCAGCTCCACCAGGTAGCGGTTGTTGTGCTCGTACTGGATGCGATACGCGACCATCAGCTGCACCTTCGCGTGCTCGCAGGCATTGATCATGGCTTGTGCGTCTTCTGTGGACACCGTCATCGGCTTCTCGCACAGAACATGCTTGCCGAGGCGCGCGACGCGTTCGGTGTATTCGCGATGCAGGGCATTCGGCGTCACGATGTACACCGCCTGAATTTCGGGATTGCTCCGGATAGCGTCCATCTCGGCATAGGTGTAGGTGTGGCGGATACCGTATTGCGCGGCGATGATTTTCGCCTTGTCGGGGTCGCCGCTGATCAGCGCGGTCGGGCGCGCATGCTTGCAGGAGGAAAACGCCGGCAGGATCTCTTCGAGCGACAGACGGCCAAGTCCTAGGATGGCGAAGCCTACGCGCGTCTCCACCGGATCGGCATTCGGCGGACCGCCGCCCGGCAGATCTGTGTCGGCGTGGATCGCGGGAAACTCGATCTTCTCCCCCTGCGTGGTGCCGCGATCCACCGGGGGGACGGCACGATTGCCGTCTCTCTGCTGTGCTTCCGCCCCGCCTGCGCTGCTGGCCAGCAGTGCCGCGGCGATGCCTCGCCCTCCCTGCACCAGCAGGGTCCTGCGATCCATTGCATCTTTTGTCGACATCGTGTGTTTCATCCTCCAGTGGCGCAAGTGGACTTTCTGCTGCTTGGATGACGAAAGGGAAAAGCACGCCCCCGTCGCCATTTGCTCCAGGCAAAGTGGCGCCCCTGGGCCGTGAAGAGAACGGCGCGGGGAGGCACACGCGTTCAAGAAAGAGGCGAAACATGACACACGTTTTCAGGAGTAAGTCAGTCCAGATCCGACTGGCCGGAGCATTACTGGCGCTCGCCGTAAGTGCAACCGCGGCAGTTGCACAATATGGCGGTGGATCGTATGGCGACGGGCAATGGGGCCGCGGCCCGGACGGCTATGCGGACCAGTATCACGAGGAGCAGGGGCGTCCGCTGCTGGGAGCACGGCAGGGCTGGATCGCCGGCGTTGCGCAGGGACAGAGCGATCGGCAGTATGGACACAGCTTCCGCCCAACCCACGACGGCACCTACAAGCATGTGCCGGACTCGCCCCACGGCTACCCGCGCGATGAGTTCAAGAACGAGTACCGCGACGCGTTTGTGAAGGGGTATGCCCACGGGTACGGGCGGTAAGTGTTGGTATTGGCGTAGGTGAACGTAGTCGTTAGACAAGTGCGCACGACGAAGTGGGCGCCAGCAGTGCGCGGACGGTCTGGTTGTTGTCTTTCAGGGAGCCACCCGCGGTAGGACTTACGCTTAGTTCTACCGCAGGTCCTTCAGCTTCGCTCAGGATGACCCCCTCCCCCCGAGGTGATCCCTCTTGCCAAGGTAGAGGTCACGAGGCCCTCGCTACGAGCGCCAGCGGAGGGTCACCGGGCCGGGCAGAGGGTGTTTGCCCGTGCCATCGAGCCTTGCCTGCTTCAGAGCGAAGTACCACTTCGCGGGGCGATCGGCGTCATCGATCAGCATGAGGGTTGGGTCAAAGCGAAGCCCTGCCGCCTGCTCGATCATGGTCTGCTGGTCCTGCGCGACGAAGCGCTTGCCGAAAAACCTGGCGATCGCGGTGACCCCGGGCACGGCGTAGAAGATGTTCCAGGCCGCGAACACATCGATGCGGCACGCGCGCGTGGTCGTCGGGGTGACAGTGGTGATGCTGGAGAACCACTTGGGCCCGCAGCGGATCGTTTCGATCCGGCGGTTCGGCAGCTGGAAATCAATCGTGGTCGTGATGGGCTCGCCATAGACGCCCAGCAGCTTGTAAGGCGCGGAGTTGCCGGAAGGCGCATGTGCGGACATGCGGAAACCATCGGGGATCGGCTCGAAGTGCTTGGCCTTCTCGTGAATGGACGATGGTTTGCGCCACCACCAGCTCTGGTGCACAAAGGGGCCGTGCGCCGGGTCCATGAGGCCGATGATGCCGTGATCGACGTTGCAGGGCAGGTCGGCGGTGAGATGCGCCGAGCGGTAGGTGTCGCCGAACCGGGGCGCACCGGGCACAGGCGGCAGCGAGGCTTCGCCGGCGCGAAGGCGTCCCGTACCGGGCTCCGAGATGTAGACCCAGGCGTAGCCATCCTGCTCGACGCAGGGAAAGGCTGTCCCGTAAATACGTGTCGGATCAAGCTTGTCGTGGCTGGTCAGCGAGGGGATCTCCGTACACTGGCCGGTGACTGGCTCAAACTTCCAGCCGTGATACTTGCAGGCCAGCGATTCGCCGTCGAACCAGCCGCAGGAGAGAGGGATGCCTCGATGCGGGCAGCTGTCGCGCATCGCGAAAAGATTGCCGTCTGCCTTGCGGCCGAGCACCAGCGGGATCCCGAGCAGGAGCGTAGTCCGCAGCTTTTTTCCGGCGAGCCCGGCCGAGCGCATGGCGGGGTACCAGTCGTTGTATATCAGGGTTGCCGGCGGCCCGAAGCCAGCCTGGGTCGGGTCCTGCTCTGTCCCGCGAGCCGGGTCAGGCGTTTGCGTCGCGAGCTGGACGAGCGAGGAGGCCATGGCGGTAGCGGGCGAGAAACCCTAAAACCTACTGTATACCGCGGCTCAAGCGCCCTGACGGCGGATCGGCCTCGCGGGCATGCGGTGCAGTTTGCCGTCCTGAATATGGAAGCGCTCCCCGCGCCACTCCACCGTCCGACCTGCATAGCTCCAGATCCAAAGGGCCAGCCCGAAGCAATCGCGGAGTGGCAGCAGGGCGAGATCGCGCAGCACCTGGCTGTCCTGCAGCATCAGGTACCCAATCATCAGGGCGACGGTCATGCGGGCGGCCAGCGCAAGCAGCAGCAGCAAGGCCGCAACGGGATGGCCTCCACTGGCGACGAGGCATAGCAGCGCCCATGGAACAGGCTGGGTAAACACCAGGCCGGCGTAGCTTGCCGGGCGCACATCGAGCACAGTGCGTGCCCAGCGCAGCTGATGCCGCCAGAAGCCGCCGAGGCTGTAGGCCGGGACCGAGGTTGAGACCGGCTCGGGGCTGAGCACCACGCGATAGCCGGCAGCGGCAATCCTGCGGCCCAGCTCATGGTCGTCTGCCAGGACGCTGGTCAGCGCCTCCAGCCCACCGGAAGCCGCGAGCGCCCGGCGCGAAACGAGCAGGGTCGAGCCCAGGCCGAAATGGATGCCGCCCTCGGTAAGCCTCGCCGCCAGCACGCCGGGGAAGAAGTCTGTAACGATGGCCAGTGCTTCCAGGCGGGAGCCGAGCGTGGGGCTCGCGGGTGGGTGGGTGCGGCCGCGGTAGGGTGCCGTGACCAGGCCTACTTCCGTGGGCAGCACCGTGGCGGCCGGTCCAGTAGCGGCCGGCCAGGAGAAGGGCGCGGTGACTCGGCGCAGGTAGCGCGGACCGACGGCGATGTCCGCATCGCTGATGAGGAGGGTGGGGAAGCGGGCGTGTGGCAGCAGCTGGGCCAGGTTGCTCATTTTGCCGTTGGTACCCAGCACCAGCGGCGTCGCCACGATCTCGATGCGCATGGCGGGAAACTCGCGGGCGAGTGCGAGCAGGTCGGGGACGGCGGCATCTTCCATGGTCTGCACGGCAAGCAGGAGCTCAATCTCGGCTGCGTAGTCCTGGGTGCAGTGGGAGCGGAGAGCAGCGAGGAGATCCGGATCCTGGCCTTTCACCGCCTTCAGGATGGAGATGGCAGGCGGGTGGGGATGTTCAGCGGGAGTGTTGCGCTGGGCACGAAGGAAGTCGCGGGCAGCCCAGAGAGCCAGCGCGCAGAAAAAGATGCCCGCCAGGGCGAGAAGTCCTGTTACCGCGACGATGGCGTGGGGAATGAAAGCAGGCGCGAACACTGAGGTCCAGTGTACCGAGGTGCATCCTGCATCGAATGGGGATGGAGTGCTATCCCTTGCAGGGCGGCATACCGCAGGAGGAGAGCCAATGCTGCCAGTTACCGACTTGCTGATCAGGGTCACAAGCCGTTCCGCGCCCACCCGGATTTCACCCGGATCATCCACGGGCTCGGTCTCTGACTGGGCTGCCGGGGCTAGCCGCGACGACCTGCCCAGCCTGGTGTTGCTGCACTTTTTCGGCAGCTCGCGACGGGAGTGGATCGAGGCCGGCCTGCTGCTTGCCACGCGGTTCCGGGTGCTCTCAATCGATACGCCTGGCTTTGGGGAAGCGCGTGATGTGCCAGGCTACTCTGTTGCCGAGATGGCAGACAGAATCGCAGAGACCATCGCGGAGTCGAGCATCGGCAGGTTTGTCCTGGTTGGCCACTCGATGACAGGCAAGGTAGCGGCTGTACTGGCAAAACGCGAAATCAAGGGACTCGAGAAGCTGGTGCTGTTAACGGTTTCGCCTGTCAGCCCGGAGCCGATTGCTCCTGAAGACCGGGCAACGATGCTGGCCCAGGCTGAACCGACGCGCGCCGATGCCGAGCATTACATCCGCGAGAACAGCGCGCTGCCGCTGCCGCCGGAGGTTTTTGAGAGGGCAGTGGAAGATCGGCTACGCGCCAACCCGGCGGCTTGGCGAAGCTGGCTCGAGCAGGGCAGCAAGGAAGACTGGTCGGACAGGATCGGCGTGCTGGACCTGCCAACTCTGGTCATTGCGGCGGAGAAGGACAAGTCCCTGGGGCCAGCGGTGCAGCAGCAAATGACCATGCCGCATTTTCGCAACGCACGGCTGGAAGTGGTGGAGGGATCGGGGCACCTGGTGCCGATGGAAGCGCCGGAGCGCCTGGCCGAGTTGCTGAACGACTTCGCCAGCCGGTAAGCCGCAGAAAGACATAAGACCGCCTGCTCGGCTTGAGGTCACTTCGTGACATGTACTTGTCAGGTCAACAGACACGCGTCACGAAGTGACCTCAAGCCGAGCAGGCGGTCTTGTCTGGTCACTCGTAGCGGAGGGCGTCGATGGGGTTGAGTGTGGCGGCTTTCCATGCCGGGTAGATTCCGAAGACCAGGCCGATCAGGCAGGAGATAGTGAAGGACACGGTCGTCCACACGGTGGACATGCTGGCCGGCAGAGCGGCGATGCTGAGCCGGATAGCCAGTGTTACCAGGCCGCCGATCCCGACGCCGAGAGCGCCGCCGAGCGCGCACAGCGTGACTGCTTCGGTGGTGAACTGCAGCATGATGCTGCCGCGTGTCGCGCCGATCGCCTTGCGTACACCGATCTCGCGGGTGCGCTCGGTGACTGAAACCAGCATGATGTTCATGACGCCGACTCCACCTACCATCAGGCCTACGCTTGAAACGGCAATCATGAACAGGACCAGGCCGCCGGTGATCTGGGACCAGAGGCGCACGATCACGTCGGGAGTGAAGACCTCGAAGTCATCATCCTTCTGGGTCGGCACCTTGCGTTCGATACGCAGCTGCGTGCGGATCTCGTCCTCGACCAGTGTCTTGTACTTTTCCTGGTCATAGCGCACCGTGATCCAGATATCCTTCTGGTCCGGCATGAGCTTGCGGAAGGTGTTCAGAGGGAAGGTGGCCATGTTGTCCTCGGGGTTCGGGCCCGAGCCAAACAGCGCCTTGCGCTTGCCAAAGACGCCCAGCACGGTAAACAGCTGCCCCTTGATCGTGACTTCCTTGCCGATCGGACTCTCGTTGCCGAACAGCTTGGTCGCTGTATCGAGCGAAAGAACGACAACATTGGCGCGCTGCTGGTCCTCCTGGTTGGTAAAGTAACCACCCTCGATAATGGGCCAGTCGGCCGTTACGGGCATCTGGTCGGTGCCACCCTGCAGGATGGTGTTCTGGATGGACTTGCCGCGGTATTTTACGGATTCCTGCCCGACGTTGAAGTTCGGGTCGGAGTAGCGCATCCCGGGGTCCACCGCAACCACGTGCGGCAGGCTTCGCATGTTGATCGCCTCCTCAACCGTGAGGCGGCGCCGGGCCAACATCTCTGCGGTCGGCTGCACATCGATGGGCATGTGGAAGACAAGGATGGAGTTGGTGCCGAACGAGGCGGCGAATGCCTTCACCTTGTTGTTGAGCCCGGTGATGATGGACGAGATGATGATGACGGTGGCAACACCGATGACTACGCCCAGGATGGTAAGCAGCGAGCGCATACGGTTTGTCCGCAGTGAATCAAAGGCCATGGTGAGCGTTTCGCCGATGCTGCCCAGCTTCATATGGAGGCTCCGGAACGGGTCTGGGATTGTGCGGGCGGAAGCGAACAGCGGATCCTTCGGCTTCGCTCAGGATGACGCGGGTTGCTGCCCAGGGTGACTCGTGTTCTTGCAGTGATTGACTGGGAGGTGGGGTCAAGGACAACCGCAGGTCCTTCGGCTTCGCTCAGGATGACCCGTGTTCTTGTGCTCAGGGTGCGCCGTTCTTTTGTGCTCAGGGTGCGCCATTCTTTTGTGCTCAGGATGCGCCCTATTTGAATTGCTTTCGATGCTTGAGAAGACGAGCGACGTGGCATGGCGTTACAGCTCCGACCTGAGGGCGACAATGGGGTCGAGGCGGGCGGCCTTGCTTGCCGGGTAGACGCCGAAGAAGATGCCGACCGAGGTTGCGACGAAAAGGCCGGCGACGATCGACCAGGGGCTGATCTGGGCGGGCCAGCCGACGGCCAGCGAGATGACGATCGAGAGGCCAGCGCCGAGGGTGATGCCGAGGATGCCGCCCAGTGCGGCCATGGCTGCTGACTCGACCAGGAACTGGACGAGCAGATCGGCCCGCCGGGCGCCGAGCGCCTTGCGGATCCCGATCTCGCGGGTGCGCTCCGTCACCGAGACCAGCATGATGTTCATAATGACGACGCCGCCGATGACCAGCGAGATCGAGGCCACGCCGACGAGCACCATGCTGAAGCTGGAAGAGATGCTCTTCCATAGATCGACCAGACTGCCATTGGTTTCGACCGTGAAGTCGTCTTCTGAGCCGGGCGGGTCGCGGCGTAGCAGCCTGAGGATCGAAGTGATCTCGTCGGAGGTCTCCTCCATGGAGATCGGCCCACTGGGTGCCTTGACGTAAAGGT
>CAXTEW010000057.1:2686-12996 GCA_964243175.1 uncultured Acidobacteriaceae bacterium | reverse complement strand
GCATGGTCTACTTCTAGTCGGTTGCGGTGAGGGCAGAGCGAGTGAGCAGATGGAAGTGCAGATGGAAGGAAAGCGGGCGCTGCCTGCGAGTGAGTTCCTTCGCGGTCATCCGGATGTCTCTGGCTTGCAGCTGGGGTAGCGCGAGGCGCGGTGAAGTTCGCCCACGTGACCGGCAGGAAGGCGAAAGCAGATCCTTCGGCTACGCTCAGGATGACACTCGTTTTGGTTTCGAGTTTAGCTCCTTGCGTTGTTCCTGCCAGGCGGTCCTACAAAGGCGTCAGCGCCACACCCAGAACCAGGGTCATCCTGAGCGTAGCCGCAGGATCTGCTTCCCTAGGGGTCGAGCGGAGCGGGTAACCCTCCTCGGCCGCGGACGACACCGCGTAAGCTGGAAGAGAATGACACCCCAACCACCCCCAGGCAACAAGCTGCGAGCAGCGGGCGCTGGAGCCGCTGCACCGGCCAGCCAGCCGCCAAGGCCGCGCCCATCGAGCGCCGCACCAATGGCGAACAGGCAGGCGCCGGCACCTTCGCAGGGCAGGCCCCAGGCAGCGCCGCCGGCGACCAAGGCCCCGTCCACCGTTGCCCCGGCACGCACCGCCGCGGCGCATGTTCTGCTGGCAGTCGAGCGTGGCATTGCGCACTCCGACGACCAGCTACGCTCGCAGCGGGTCGAAGTGCTTTCGCGCCAGGACCGTGATCTTGCTACCGAGCTGGTGCGCGGCGTGCTGCGCTGGCAGCTGGTGCTCGATCGAGAGATCGCGGCACGCCTGCGATACCCGGAATCTGACATGCATTACGGTGTCATCATCGCACTGCGCCTGGGCGCCTACCAGCTGCTTTTTCTCGACCGCATCCCGTCGCACGCTGCTGTCAACGATAGCGTGGAGCTGGCCAAGCAGGCCGATGGCCAGGAGATGGGCAACCTGGTGAATGCCGTGCTCCGGCGCCTGCTGCGCGAAAAAGCCGAGCTGCATGGTTTGCGCACCGAGGCGACCGCGGCGTATCCGCCGTGGCTGGTGACCCGCTGGACGAGCCGTTTCGGGCTGGAAGCCACCCGGCAGCTGTGCGCGTTCGGCCAGCAGGCGCCGCCGGCGACCATCCGGTTGCTGCAGGGAGGCGTGGACCCTGCCCGGGAAGAAGAATCCGAACGAGCCGCTGCTGCTGACGGGGTTACGGAAGCAACATCCTCCACGCTTGAGCCGGGCGCATTCCTCAAAGACGTGCGGCGCGTGGTGAAGGGTGACCCGGCTGCGGTGAGCACGCCGTCCCGCATCCAGGATGAGGCTTCGCAGCTGGTCGCGGAGCTAGCCGCCTGGCATGCGGGCAGCACCCTGCTCGACGCCTGCGCCGCGCCGGGTGGCAAGACCGCGATCCTGGCTGAGCGCAATCCCGATGCCGAGTTGACCGCGATCGACGTGAGCAGTGCCCGGCTGCGCATCATGCAGCGGCGCCTGCCGTGGAGCGAGCATGTCCACTTTCTCTCGGCAGACGCGACGACGCTGGCTCCGGACACGACCTACAGCACCATCCTGTGCGATGCGCCCTGCAGCGGCACGGGCACGCTGGCGCGCAATCCCGAGATCCGTCATCGCCTGAACGCCGCAGCCCTGGTGCGTCATGGCGACCGCCAGCTTGCCCTGCTGCGTTCGTGCCTCGGTGCGCTGCGGCCGGGCGGCCGGCTCGTCTACTCGACCTGCTCCCTGGAGCCGGAAGAGAATGAACAGGTTGTGGAAGCGGCCTTGCTGGCGGTGCCCGGCGCAAGGGTTCTGCCGGTCGAGCCGGTGCTAGGGGAGCTGCTCGCTGCCGGCATCCTGACACCAGCCGGCCACGCTCGCCTGATCGAGAGCGCGCTCGCCGGACCGTACCTGCGGACGATCCCCGGCGTGCACCCTTGCGACGGCTTCTTCGCGGCGCTGCTGACGGTTGGCTGAGAGCGCGCGTCGATCGTGTGATTTTCGTGTGATGAAAGACCGCCGTGTTTAGCCTCCTGGTGAAGGCGCAGGTCAACCGCAGGTCCTTCGACTTCGCTCAGGATGACCCCTGTTTTCTTGTTCCTGCCCTGCTTGTCTCGCTGCCTTGCGTGCCTGCCGCGTGCCTGCCGCGCCTGCCTTGCTGCGCGGGCGAGGAGGCGGAACGCAGCTTAGTGATGGGGAGCAGCGGGCGCAGCAGCAGGTGCAGACGCGCCGGCGACCCACAAAGTGATCGGCGTCGTGGCATCGATCCGGGAGCCGGCGGGCGGCGTCTGCACCAGCACGGTTCCGGGCGCAGTCTGCATGGAGAGCGCGACCTGGGCGCCCGGTGGCGCTCCGGTGGCGCTAGCCACATGCAGGCCAGCGCGCTCGAGCGGCGCCGCAGCTTCCTTGTAAAGCCTGCCCTGCTCATCCGGCATCACCCAGGCCGGGGTCTCCGCAGGCTCGGGCGCAGCCACCAGCAGGCTCACGCTGGGCCGGGCGGCACCTTTGGCGTCCGGCCCGGGGTCCTGCGCGAGCACTGTGCCGGCCGGTACCCGTGCGTCGGGCAGGTGCGCGATCGCGCCCAGCTCCAGCCCACGCTGGCGCACCAGCAGGATGGCATCCCGCTCGCTCTTGCCCAGGAGGTTGGGGATAGTCAGCCGCTGCGGCCCCAGACTTTCGGCGATGGCCAGGTTCCAGCCGCGGCGCACACTGGCGGCAGCCGCCGGCGACTGCATCAGCACCCTACCAACCGGCAGTGCTGTCGAGTAGAAGCGTTGCGTGACAGAAAGATCGAGACCCAGCGCCGCCGCACGCGCCGCTGCCGCCTCAACCGGCAGGCCCTGCAGGTCGGGCACCCGCACGATGGCGCCATGCACCGCGAACTGCATCGTGACGATCGCGGCCGCACCGGCGATACCCGCGAGCAGCATGGCGAGCAGCGCCAGCCGGAAGAAGCTGATCACCCCGGGATGCCCTGGGGGACACTCTCTTCTGCCTGGCTCAGGACTTCTGGCTGATCGCTCGATTCGGCAAACTCGATCGAGGAAGTAAGCTCCACCGCTGCCTGCAGCATGATCGATACGGAGCAGTACTTTTCCTTCGAGAGCGCGACAGCATCCTCCACCGCTTTGTGGACCAGTGGAGCGCCGCCCGCTGGTGCTGTAACCCGGTACGTGACGTGAATCTTCGTAAATACGCGGGGCACTTCCCCTGCCTGCTCGGCAACCGCTGAGACCAGCAGCGAGCCGAGCGGCTGGCGCTTCTTGTTCATGATGCTGACCACGTCGACGGAGGTACACGCGCACAGTGCCGCCAAGACGGCCTCCATGGGCGATGGCCCTACCGTGTGGGCAGCATCTGTGTCAAACACGATGGTGCGGCCGCTCTCGGTGCGGCCCTCGAACTGCGTGCCGCCCTTCCACTCGGATGTGCTCTTCATCTGGCTTCTCCCCTCCTTAGTGGTGGTGGTTGTCAGTGACTGGCTCGGGGTGGATCAGGACCCGGTCGACGGCCGGGCACTCACTCTTGAAGCGGTCCTCCAGCACCGTGATGACCTGGTGGACGCGCTGCATGGCCAGGTTGTCCGGCATGGTGCAGTGGCACGAGAGCTGGTACCGGTCGCCGGTGCGGCTAACTACTACCTCATGCACGTCGAGAATCTCCGGCAGCGCCGCCGCCGCATGACGCAGCTGTTTCTCGAGCGCGCGATCGCGGGCATGTACTTCGAACTTCTCGATCGTTGCCGGCTCGCTTTCGATATGGGTCAACACGCTTTTTACTTGGGGCAGCTCGGTGCGGATCTCGTCCTCGATCCGCTTTACAAAGCTATGCGCGGTAAACAACGGCAGCTGCTCATCGACCTCGATGTGCTGCTCAATCCGCACGCCGTCGCCATACGTCTGGATGGACACGTCGTGCAGCACGACGTTGTTGCGCAGGGCCACGGCGCGTACCCGGTCAAAGGTGCTTTCTGTGTCGGTTTCGCGCGGGACCGTGCGGATGACGACATCCGCATCAGGCAGGATGCGCCGGACCGCGGCAGTCGCCTCCTGCACCAGCTGCTCGGTGCGCTGGAAGGTAAGCTGCCGCGACATGGACAGGGTGAGATCAGCAAAGTGAGCCGTGCCGGCGCTGCGCATGCGTGCCTGGTCGACCGTAAGTACGCCGTTGACATCGCGTACCTCTGCCAGCACCCGGCTGCGGGTATCGCGCGGGGTCGCGTCCACGAGGGTGCCAACGGTGCGGCGGCCCATATTCCAGGCAAACAGCAGGATCATGAGCGAAACCAGCAGGGCGGCCAGGGAATCCGCATAGCGCAGGCCCGGGACATGGAAGTGGGTGCCGGTCCAGGAAAGGGAAAGCCCGAGGAACACCGCGGCGCTTGCCCAGGTGTCGGACGAGAAGTGCGCCGCATCTGCTTCAAGCGCCGCGCTCTTGGTGCGGACAGCCACAATGCGCAGATTGCGTGATCGCCACAGGTCGACAACGATAGAAAGCACCAGCACCAGCATGGGCCATACCGAGTGGCGAATGCCAATCTCGTGGCGTGCCATTCTTTCGACGGCCTCGGTGCCGATCCACACCGAGGAGGCGACCATGAGGAAGACTTCGACAAAGGCGGACAGGTTCTCGACCTTGGCGTGGCCGTACGGGTGGTCATCGTCGGCCGGCCGATCGGCGACCTTGACCGAGAGATAGGTCAGCCCGGCGCCGGCAAGGTCCAGGCCCGAGTGGGCTGCGTCTGACAACACGCCCAGCGAGCCGCTGGCCAGCGCCGCTGCCAGCTTGAGCAGCGTCATGAGGAAAGCAGCAAGCACGGAGCCCATGGCCACGGCCGCCTTCTCCTGGCTGGGGGTACGGGTCGCCACGCGCTTCGCTGCCCGGCCCGACTCCTGTGAGGCGCGGCGATCCGGCACTGCGATCTGCTGCATCATGGCTCTACGTTACACCGGCTTTGTAGCCCCGCAGCAATGACGCAGCGCTGGCGAGCAGGCAGCCCCGGAGAGCGAATGCCGGCGCGGCGCTCAAGTCAAGGCCGGGCGTTCGGACCATCCCACACGACACGGACAGGCGGCCCAGGGTTTCTGGCTGCCGCTGTCGCCGGATGGCGGATGTAAGTGTGTTGAACCACGTCGCGCCACGCAGGCCTGGCAGCCTTGGGCTTCTCGGTACGTTTCGGTTTGGACACGGCCTGCTCCTGGGGCTTGCAGGCGGGCGGCTGCAGCACTGCCCGGCTTTCCTCATCCTCTGCCGCCAGCAGCGTAGGCGGTCCATTGACGAGGCGCAGCAGCATCAGGTCGTGCACCGGATCCTGCGCGACCACTGCCAGCCGTTGTTCCGAGATGTTGTCGAGCGGGCCGAGCCGAATACCCGCATCGATTGCCTCGGCCACGTCGCCCGAGGGCGTCAGCACGGTATGCAGGGCGGTGACGACGATGCCCTTCTCATGCAGATAAAAGCCGTTGCCTGTGCCGAACGGCGTGTGAATGTAGGCGGGTGTGCCTTTCTGTGCCTCCGCCAGCTCGATCGACAATGCCCGGACAGGGACCTGCGACACGCTGGAGAGCGTTTGCGCGTGAACCGGGATGGAAGACACCAGCAGGAGCGTAATGCTCGCGGAACGGGAAAAAGCGTGGTGCATGGGCTAGCAATCCTGCCCTTTCTACCCTGAACGGCAGCCAGTCTGGCCGCTGCCGCCGGTACGCACGGGATCCCCCGCGTTTGCACTGTCTGCACGTCCTGGGGCAGGCCCCCATGAAAGACGCGCTTGTCGCATCAGCAACAAAACAGCAGGCCAGTGGCACAGGGTCAGCAAGGGATCTTTATCAGAATCATGCACGTTGATGCCCTGGGCTGCAAGCCTGATCTGCGTGCGATCGTTGACCAGTGAGGAACCATGGCGCCTGGATCAGCGTGTGCCTGGTTTGCGTGCGACGTACAGCCCTGCGATGCCGAAGGTGTAGGGAGTCCAGGAGACCTCGACCAGGCCAACTGCGCGCATTTGCTCCATCAGCTGTTGTGGCGCGGGGAAGGCGCCGACCGAAGCGGGCAGGTAGGCATAGGGGCCGGCGGAACCGGATAAGCGCTTGCCGATGCGGGGAAGGACGCGGCGGAAGTAGAAGCGGTAGAGCCGTCCCAGGGGGCCGCGCGGTTCAGCGAAGTCCAGGATCGCCAGCTGGCCGCCTGGCGCAAGCACCCGGAGGAACTCGCGCAGCGCCGCTCCATAGTTGCGCAGGTTGCGGAAGCCGAAGGCCGTGGTGAGCAGCGCAAGCGAGTTGTCAGCAAGGGGCAGTTGCATGGCATCCGCTTCGATCGCGACCGCGCCGTGGGATGAAAATTTCCGCGCACCGCGGACCAGCATGCCATGGGAGAAGTCTGCCGCCAGCAGGGGCGCGGCGCCTTTGGGCCGGCGTCGCAGCAGCGCCATGGTCATGTCCCCTGTGCCACAGCAGATGTCGAGGACGCGCGCCCCGGGCTGCGCCAAGACGGAGCGAAAGCGGCGCGCCGTGCGCCACCACCAGAGCCGGTCGATGTTGAGCGACAGCACGTGGTTGAGGAAGTCATAGCGAGGCGCGATCTGGTCGAACATGGCACGCACGGCCGCCGCTGCTTCTCGCTCGCTCGCCGCCCCCTCAGGCCGCGCACCCATGCCAGGCTGGAGCGCTGGCTCACTCACGGGGCAGCCCTGCCGGGGCAAGCAAGTTGAGGCACGTCTCCGCAGTGTCCTGGGTTGCGGCCGGATCAGCTCCCCGTGACTGCAGCGGGTGTACTTCCTGCAGCATGGCCGCGATGGCCTGCAGCAGTTCCCCGGCGGTGACGTCTTCGACGACCAGCGCATCGCCGATGCCGCGTGGCAGCACGAAGCGCCGCTGGCCGGCGCTGTTCTTCTTGTCCCGCCCCGCGGCCTGCAGCAGGGCTTCCGGTGTCGCATCGAAGGGCGTCATCGGGCCCAGCGCGAGGATCAGCGCCCGGGCGCGCGCTGTTTCTTCCCCCCGCATCAGGCCGCGCGCGGTCGCAATGGTAATCGCGACCAGCATGCCCCAGCCAACCGCTTCGCCATGCAGCAGCGCGCTGTACTGCGTGACGGCTTCGATGGCATGGCCGACCGTGTGGCCGAAATTGAGGATCATGCGAGGCCCGCTTTCGCGCTCATCCTGGTTCACGACCACAGCCTTGATCGCGACCGACCTGCTGACTACCTCGACCAGCAGTGCCGGGTCAGGGGTGGAGTCCAGCAGCTCGTGGAGACGCGTTTCGAGCAGGAGGAACAGGTCGGGATCGCGGATGATCGCCGCCTTGACGCTCTCCATCAGCCCGGCACGCAGCTCATTCGCCGGCAGGGTAGCGAGCACGTCGGCATCGGCATAGACGGCTTTCGGATGGTGGAAGAGGCCGACCAGGTTCTTGCCGGCCGCGAGATTCGCGCCGGTCTTTCCGCCAACCGAGGAGTCGACCTGGGCGAGCAACGTGGTGGGTACCTGCACATAGGGGATACCGCGCATATAGATGCCAGCCAGGAAACCGCCAACGTCGCCCACGATGCCACCGCCGAATGCCACCAGCAGCGAGGATCGATCCGCGCCGGCAGCGGCCAGTGTTTCCAGCAGCTGCTCGACGTGACCGAGACGCTTGCAGCTCTCGCCGGGAGGCAGAAACAGGATGGTGGGCTGCGGTCCAGAGGCGAAGGAGGCGAGAAAAGGCTCCGACCAGAGAGCCCAGATCGGCGGTGAGGTCAGCACAAACACACGTCCCCGTCGAAAGGGCTCGATGCGGTCGGCGAGGGTGGGGAGTATCCCGACGCCGGCATGCACGTTGTACGTCGCGCCAGGAGTAGAGACCGTTATGGTGTGCACGTTGTGTTTATCGTACCCTGCACCTTGGGCATGCCTGTACGTGTCTAAAAACATATGGAACAGCAAGAGTCCAGTACGGTTTTTCCGCTTGGCCCCGGGGGTACATCCTTGCGCCCGGCGGACTTCGTCGTCGTTGGTGCGGGCATCGCTGGTCTACGCGCCGCAATTACACTGGCCGGGCATGGCCGGGTACTTGCGATCACCAAGGAGCAGCTCGGAGAGTCGAACACCAGCTATGCGCAGGGCGGCATCGCCGTCGCGATGTCGGGCTCTGACGATGTGGAAGAACACTGGGCCGATACGCGCTCGGCTGGCGATGGACTGGTTGATCGCGAGGCCGCGCATATCCTGGTGACCGAAGGGCCGGCCCGCGTGGACGAGCTGCTGCGGTGGGGTACCGGCTTTGACCGTGACCCGGCGACCGGTGTGCTGCTGCTGACCCGCGAAGGAGCGCACAGCCGCAACCGCATACTGCACGCAAATGGCGACGCTACCGGCGCCGAGATTGGCCGCGCGCTGCTGGCCCACGCCCGCACCCACCCCGCCATCGAGCTGCTGGAGTGGACAACCTGCACCGACCTGCTGGTGGACGCGCATGGCCGTGTCTGCGGGGTGGAACTGCTGATCCGCGATGCCTCCGGGCAGGAAACCCTGCACAGCGTGCAGGCGCGGGCGGTGCTGCTTGCCAGTGGTGGCGCGGGCCAGGTGTACAGCGATACCACGAATCCGGCAGTCGCGACCGGTGACGGCATTGCAGCGGCCTGGCGAGCCGGAGCCGCCATTGCGGATATGGAGTTCTACCAGTTCCACCCGACCGCGTTGTCGCTGCCCGGCGTCCCGCGCTTCCTGCTGTCGGAGGCTCTGCGCGGCGAAGGCGCCTGGTTGCGCAATGATCGCGGGGAGCGCTTTATGGAGCGCTACCATCCCTTGTTGGAACTCGCGCCGCGTGACGTGGTGGCACGGGCTATTACGCGCGAAGGCATGCCGCTGCCGGGCGATCCATCCCCGCCAACCGGCGCCGGACGCCCGGTGTACCTGGATATGCGCCACGTAGCCGAGGAGCACCCTGGACTGGACCTTGTGGCGCGCTTCCCGGGTATCTCGGCGTTTCTGGCCCGGCACAACCTGCTGCTGAGCCGGGACCTGATCCCGGTGCGGCCAGCGGCGCATTACCTGATGGGCGGGGTGGAAACAGACCCGGATGGCCGCACGTCACTGCCGGGCCTCTTTGCCGCGGGCGAGGTGGCCTGCACCGGGGTCCACGGGGCGAACCGGCTGGCGAGTAACTCACTGCTGGAGGGGCTGGTCTTTGGCGCGCGTGCCGCAGACGCCATGCTTGCGGAAGAGCCGGGACCCGCCGCACCGCTGGCCCTGCGGCAGCTGCCCTCGTATGCCACCGGCAGTATTGCAGGGACACGCCAGACACTGCAGGCAGGCATGTGGCGGGACGCCGGGCTGCTGCGCGATGGCGCCGGCCTGGTGAGGATGGCGGCGTGTCTGCACGAGATGCGCTCGCAGGCGACACAATCCCCGGGGGGCACTGCGCCTACCCGGGCCAGCGTGGAGCTGCGCAACCTGGTCGATATCGCTTCGCTGATCGTGCGTTCGGCTGCTTCGCGAGAAGAGAGTCGCGGCGCCCATTACCGCAACGACTACCCGCAGCGGGATGACGCGCGCTTTGCCCGGCACTCGCTGGCGACCGGGGAGCTGCCCATCGAGTTTGCCTCGCGGTCGCTGTAGGCTGCATTACGGTTTGCGCTGGCTTGTGACTGCCGGTGCCAGCAAAGGAGAGTGGTTTGGAAACTGGCTGGAAGCTTCCGGAGCAGGTAGCCCTTGCGTCGCACGCGGAGATGCTGCTGCAGACCGGGGAAGATCACGAGATGGTGCTGGCATTTCTGCGCAAAGGCGGCATGGCCAAGATCGACTGCATGCGCGTCCTGAGCGGCGCCACCGGGATTCTGCTGCTCAAGTGCAGGGATATTGTGCAGGCGAGCAAGGCCTGGCGGTAAGGGGCGGCTGGGCGTGCTTGATTATGGGGCGTCTTGCCGCGTGGCTTTGGCGCGTGACTGTGCGGCTTCCTGTGCTGCTGTCTCCGGCGCCGCGCTTGTTTGATCGTCGGGTGCACACCTCCACACGCGGGGTCATCCTGAGCGAAGCGCAGCGGAGTCGAAGGACCTGCGGTGGATCGAGCCGCCATCCGAACCATCGCCTAGACACTCCAGACGCGGGTTCATCCTGAGCGGAGCGCAGCGGAGTCGAGGATCTGCTTTGGCTTTCAGCACGATCTGGACGGGCCAAAGCAGATCCTTCGGCTTCGCTCAGGATGGCCCCCTGCGGGTTGCGCGGCCTGATCCGGGGTGCGTGGCTGATCCGCGCGGCGGGTGGGGGAAAGCAAAGCAGGGTCAACCGCAGGTCCTTCGACTTCGCTCAGGATGACCCGGGTTTTTTGTAAGGTGACCCAGGCTCGCTGCGGGCGGAGCGATGGCGTTACGCGGAGCGA